>NZ_JBXWSL010000017.1:0-62345 GCF_059613425.1 Ruegeria sp. BHSA123
CCGTTCCGGGAAAGTTCGACCAGCATAGGGTGAATAGGCCGGCGCTGGATAGGTATCGGCGAGCTGTTCCGAAGTTGGGGTCCATTCCTGCGCATGGGCTGGCATTGCCGTAGTGAGGACAGTCGTTGCGAGCAAGGCAATCGCGTTTTTTACGGCGGCGTGTCTCTGCTGTTCCATGTCTTCTCCTCCCAACGCTTCTGTTTTAGCATAAAACCATATTTTAGCGGTTTGGTCGAACAGTCCCCATGACCGAGATCAAACGGACGTCGTGCTTGGTATAGAGATTTGGCGTTGGAAATCTGGTCTGATTAAGGGCGCCCGTTTGGTGCCAAAGCTTCCGTGCCACGATACCCTTGATCATCGTCGAATGCATGGAATCCGGCGGTAAGGGTCGCGAGGTTGGCGATTGTATATGCCTCAAGATTACTTGGGTTTTGTGTAATAGCTTGCAATCACATCGCCGACCGTAGAACTTACCCCCTTGTGGCGACTGATACCCGAAGGCCTGATGATACGCATGCGAACGCTTCTTCTTTCCCCGCTTGTCCATTTCTTCGCGCTTGGTGCCCTGATCTTTGCCGCATACGCGGCGATCGAGGATGAGCCAGTTGCGCTCAGCCCCGATATGATCAGCTTGACCGAGAGCGAGGCAAACCGACTGGTGCAGAACTTCATTGCCACCTGGAACCGCCCCCCCACGATCCGGGAGTTGGAGAACTTGATGCAATCGTGGGCGCTGGAAGAGGCCTATGTCCGCGAGGCGCTGATCCTCGGACTTGATCAAGGCGACGTGGTCATACGCCAGCGATTGAACCAGAAGATGAAGTTCCTCGCAGAATCCGGCGCCGCGATGGTGGAACCAGATGAGGCCATGCTTCAGACGTATCTGGACCAAAACCCGGAACGGTTCACGCAAACCGCTCGAATGGCTCTGGAACAGATCGTTGTGCCCGGAGATCGGGATACCTTAGAACTTCTGGCGCTGCTGGAGAACGGTGCCGACCCGGCGACGCTGGGACCGGCTACTCTACTGCCACAGTCCTTTCCGATAACGCCTTCGCCGGTGATCGACCGCACATTTGGAGAGGGGTTCCACGAGGCGCTGGCGGACCTGCCGGTCGGAAAATGGCAGGGTCCGGTCGAGAGCGGCTATGGCCTGCATCTCGTGCGGGTAATCGAGAGAATGGACGCCGTGCTGCCACCGCTGTCCGAAATCCGCGACCGCGTAAAGGCCGAATGGCTCGCCGCTGAGACAAAGAAGATGCGCGAAAGCTTCGGTCAAGCGCTGCTGGATCGCTACACCATTATCTTGCCCAACGCCGAAGAGGTGTTGAACAGATGAAACGGCTGCTGTTACTTCTGCTCGCCATTTCCGCCATCTGTCTGCCGGGATACGCGCCGGCCCACGCGCTTGATCCAGGGTATCTCGATCTCGCGTCCATGGGGCAAGAGCGCTGGCGCGTGACCTGGCGCGCACCTGACGTGAACGGTCGAATGATGCCCATAGAGGCTCGCCTGCCAGGGAACTGTTCACATGAGCCGCCTCCGTCACCGTCCTTTGATGGACGTGCCTGGACAACCGCATGGGTAACCACCTGTCCAGGAGGCCTTGAGGGCGGTGTGATCGAGATCGTCGGGCTGGAGCAGACCAGAACGGAAACCTTAGTGCGGTACGAATTGGAACCCGGACAGACGCAGGTGCGTCGCCTGACATGGACCGAAACCGCATTCACTGTACCTGAGGATCCTGGGGTTCTCGACATCCTTTCGAGCTATGTCGCGCTCGGAGTGACACACATCCTCGAAGGCCTTGATCACCTGCTTTTTGTCTTCGCGCTTGTGCTGCTGATACGCGATCGCAGTCGGTTGTTCTGGGCGATCACGGCGTTCACCGTTGCGCACAGCATCACGTTGGCTTCGGCCACTCTCGGCTGGCTGAACCTCCCTCCTCCACCTGTCGAGGCCGTGATTGCGCTTTCAATCGTGTTCCTCGCCCATGAGCTATCGCTTTCACCGGAGAACCGTGACCCGTTGGCCGTGCGTTTCCCCTGGATCGTCGCTTTCGCATTCGGCTTGATACATGGTCTGGGGTTCGCCGGGGCACTGAGAGAGATCGGCTTGCCTGAAGGGGACATTCCACTGGCCCTGTTTGCTTTCAACGTCGGGGTAGAGCTTGGTCAGATCCTGTTTATCGTTGTGGTACTGACCATTGGGTTCGCGGCCCGGCTTCTCTATCCGGCAGTAAAAGAGCGAGCGGTCCAGCTTGAACACGTGACAAGTTACTGCATTGGTAGTCTAGCCGCCTTTTGGGTGATTGAACGGATTGCGGGATTTTGAGCGAAGTTTGAAGAAGCTACCGAAAAAGCCACTGGTGCAAACCTTCGCCCGCGAACACCTATCCAAGCTTTATCGGCGGCTACGCCAAGTTGTCTGACGTGGATTGGAATAAGCGTGAGGTCATAGCAATTCATCTGGTTCATCTACGAAACTACACAAATGCATTACTGCGGTAGTAGGATTGGTTTGATTGAAACTGGGCTTTCAGATCAAAAGAACCACTTATGCCGTCATCGTTATTGATTTCGGTGTATATAAAAAGTTGGGTGAAAGGCCCTCTGGCTAGATCAATTCAGTGTAAGTGGTGACAGTGCCAGGGTTGGTATTAATGGTCGTGTCTTAGGCTCAGGACCTACAAATCTTGCTCGTATAAAGTGATCGGCTGGCTGCGAGGAGCTGCAACTATTCAATTCGGGCAGAGGTCTGCCTTGGTTCAGGGGATTTAGGCTCGCAATGTTCCGCCGCCCCGGATTTCCGGAGCGGCGGTTGTCATGTGATACTTGGAGGGATCGGTCTAAGTTTCAGGAGTTCGCGTTGCAGGTCCCCCATTTTACGTCGCCATTGCCATCATTGGCCTGCTGGATGAGGTCGGCGCAGACAGGACCGTCGAAGGCCTTCGTGTCCTCAATGTTGAAAGTGATCGTCTGAGCCGTATCCATGGCGCGGGTGCGAATATCCCCATTGTCCAAGTTGTACTGGAAGCTTACCCAGGTGGGGTAGTCATCGCCTGCGCCGTTGTCCTGCGGGTCCTGGATGTTCAAGGGCACGGTCACCGAGTAATCGAAGGCCTGCTGGATGCGGCCCAGCGTTTCGGCGTAGTTCAGATCGCTGTAATCCTGGTTCATTGACGTCCAGAGCATCCGGACATTGCGGTTGGCCGACCCGATGTCGGCAGGGATGCCTTGCCCCGACGGATTGTTTGCAAGATCAAATTGGGCGGCGTACTCGCGCTGGTCCTGCTGGAGCGGGCTGTTGACCATGACCCGCAGATCGCTGTCGGTATCGCCGGTGTAGACGACCTCCAAGCCACCTTCGTTGAGCTGGAAGAGTGCGATATGGCCGCTTTTGTCGACCGCCGAGAAGTGCACGCCGTGGTAGCTGTCGCTGCCGCGCATCTTTGCTCCCCAGGCGATCTGGAAATCTCCGGCCTCGTGTCCGGCGACGACCTCGGCCACGGTGGCGTAGTTCTCGGCGATGAATGTCGTCAGGTCTGCCATGTTGACCGCTGGCGCACCGCTATCCTTGTGCTCGGTAACGAACGGTTTGGAGTCGTTCATGTAAAGGCCCATGGCGCTCAGGCCCTGGTCGTTGATTGCCTCGGCGGTGACACCGTGGAATGTCTCGTGCTCTTCCATGGCAACCGTGTGATACTTGACGGTCCATTCCTTTACGTTGGCGTATTCGGCAACATCAGAGGAAGCGCGGGCTTCGCCCTCCGGGTGGACACGGGCATAGGCGCCAAGACGGCTGCCGCCCCAGTCCAGCGAACGGGTCACGATTGTGCCATGGTCCGTGTCGGCAACGAAGCGCGAACAAGCATTGGCTGTGACGGCAGTGGTGGTCACAGTGGCAGCCAGGATGGCGGTGATGGCGGTGGAGGTCCAGGAGCGGTTCTTGGTGTTGGAGGCTTTCATCTTTCTGTTTCCCTTCGGCTTTTGCGGATCTGCCCGCGTTTTCGATGATTGGGACTTAGCCAACGGTGTGATGAAGCGGGACGTCGACAACTGTTAACAACAGTTGGGCGATCAGAGCCGAACGCCAACCGATCCACCCGATGGGGAGCAATTTTGCAAACAGGTTGCAAGCGCGGGCTTGCGGCTTAGAGTTTAGGGGTTGAAGCTACAGAGGCTGACCATGAGAGACCAACCGAGCAACGAAGAGATAGCCCAACAACTTGAGCAAATCCTGGCATCGCCTGACTTTACGGCTGGCCCAAGGATACAGAAATTCCTCGCCCACATTGTTACCGAAGAACTTGAGGGTCGGGGCGAATACCTGAAGGGCACTGCTCTTGCGATGGATATCTTCGGACGCGGCGCCGATTTCGACTCAAACAATGACTCCATTGTCCGGATCGAAGCGATCAAGCTGCGCAAGGCAATTGAACACTACTACCTGACGGCTGGTGTCGCCGACGAGATCATAATCACTGTTCCGAAGGGCAGGTATCGCCCGCAGTTCGTGCGGCGCGCGGTAGAGGAAAGCAAAATCCTAAAAAGAATCCCTCGTGGACTACCAACACTCGCAATCTTGCAGTTTGAAGGTGCGGACTCCGAAAAAGCCCTGATTTTCCGAGAAGGGTTGCCTGAGGAGATCGCGCTCGAGCTCGCCCGCTTTGGCCAGATCAAAGTGTTGTCAGGTTGGCACACCGACCACTCTACGCGGGAGATAGGGCAACAAGAACTTATAGAGAGCTCAGACTACATCTTGAGAGGCAATGTCCGGGAGGCTGGTGGGAGCCTGCGTGTGTCAGTTCAACTCGACCGAAACCCTGGAAAAGCTTTAGTCTGGTCCGACAGGTTTCGCGTTTCCGGCGATTCAGAAGATCCCTTCGATGTGCAGGAACAAATTGCGCGGCAATGCGCGACCCGTATGGCGGACGCCTACGGCGCAGTCGCCGAAGATCTCAATGCGCAATACTCCGGGAGGCGTGCGGAAGATGCAGGTGTCTTTGAGGCCCTTCTGGCGTTTCATGCACACATGCGGACTTCACGCCGATCCAGTCTCGAAGAGTTCAGTGACCTCATCGACACCGCGCTACGCGACAATCCTTCGAGCGGGTTGGCCCACGCGCTCAAGGCCATTGCACTAATCGAGGAAGCAGCTTTGGGCGCCCGGTCTGCGGAAGATGTTGTCTCCGATGGAAGGAGCCATGCAGAAACGGCCATCGCGTTGGCACCTAATTGTCAGGAAGCTCTCTACGCCGCTGCGAGTTTCGCGCGATTCCACGGTGAGAACACCCGGTACGCAAACCTGATAGAGCGCGCTATCGAGGCGAACCCGAATGCCACGTTGTTGACTGCGATGGTGGGAGGTTGGCTCGCCGCAATCGGGGACACGCGAGAAGCGACAGCCATGATCGAAGGCGCAAGAGAACACAACCCGCTACTGCCAATCTGGATCAACATCCCTTGTGCGCTCGATCCCTTCATGCGGGGCGAATACGAGGTGGCCTCGGATATGATCAGCGAGGTGGATGGCCGTGACAATCTGTACGACTGGATGCTGATTGCCGCCATGCATGCAATGGCCGGGCGAATAGATATGGGGAAAAAGGCTCTGGCGGCATTCTTCGAGGCCGGGGTCGACCCAGAATATTTCCTGCGTTCGATCCCGCTTGCGGAGCCTGTCGCAGGACGCATCGAGCAGGGGATTAGCGCTCTACTCTCCGTTAAATGAGCTCCAACCGAACGCGGGCTTTGGAAATTGGCGCTGTGTTTTGCTAACGGTTGCCCCTTCCGTCAGACGGCGGAAAAGTCGGCTTTCTTGACGTTCGATATGGCGGTTCCAACCGGCGTAAGCCCGTGATTCAAGGGCGACGGGAGGAATGCACATGTCGCATCTGTTTTGGCATAAGTCAGACCACGTGAACCGCATCAAACACCTTTTCCCGAAACCTCGCGGGGGTGGACGATCCGACGACCGAATGGTGCTTAGCGGTATCATCCATGTCATTCGAAACGGCCTTCGGTGGCGAGACGCTCCGGCGGATTATGGGTCGCACAAGACGCTCTACAATCGTTTTGTGAGATGGTCCCGCATGGGTATCTTTGCCCGTATCTTTAGGGAACTGGCTCAGCCAGGACAGGATGGTGAAACCATCATGATCGACAGCACTCACCTGAAGGCACACCGAACAGCGTCAAGCCTCTCAAAAGGGGGGGCTCGAACGCGTGCCATCGGTCGCACAAAGGGCGGTTTGAACAGCAAACTGCACACGGTCTGCGACAGACGTGGAAGGCCACTGACGTTCTTCCTCTCATCCGGCCAGATGAGCGATGCAAAGGGTGCTATGGTGTTGCTGGGCAGCCTTCCACGAGCCAAATCACTCTTGGCAGACAAAGGGTATGATGCAGACTGGTTCCGTGAGGCGCTTGCCGAACGCGGCACCGAGGCCTGCATACTGGCGCGACGTGGTCGAAGAAATCCGGCTGAACATGACGCCAAGCTATATCGTCAGCGCCATCGCATCGAGAATCTGTTTGCCAGATTGAAAGACTGGCGCCGTATCGCGACGCGCTATGACAGGTGCGGTGACTTGTTCCTGTCCGCCATATGCCTTGCCGCGACCGTCATCTTTTGGTTGTGAGTCCTGACCGTAGGGACATGGCAACCTGGAACGCATAACTTTGCCCCGAGACATCAATTGAGCTGTTTGGGTCAAAGTTCAGCCAGACGCAGAATGCGGAATCGTTGCTTTCGGCATTGGTTAAAGTGATAAAGAACGTGCGGTTTTTCGGAAGAATTGTCTGCTTCTTAAACCCTAGATTTGTTCTTTCTCTGTCGGCCCCCGCCGCTACTGCAATTGCAAGATATCCGGAACGCATAGCTTTCTTTTTGTCGGCATTTTGTCCGCACCATCCGATCGTTTCAGTCTTTTTGGTCCGTCTTTGACCTTAACCTTCGGCTTAGCCAGCGGGCCCTTTAAAGTCACTGGCCACGGACTTCTCGAAAGAGGCTCTCCGATTTTGCGGGGTTGTAGATTTAGGTCCAAGGCCTTGCCCGCCAAATCAACAGCACCAAAGACGACAACCTGGACGTGATCTGTTTCCAACGTGGTTTGTTTCGTCGAGAGGTTCCCATTGGAAATACTAATCGGCGCTCGCAAACATACAATTGGAGCTACCTTCTGTTTTTCCTTGGTAAACACCCAAGGTAGCAGCCCTAACCCTGCCAGATCTAAAAGCTGAGTTTCGATCGAGCCATCACGCAGTGACACTGTGGCGTTGCCGCTCATAGTGTTAGTAAAATGCTTAGGTGAATCGGTTCCCCCTGTCACCGAAAAGTCTGTATAGATCTTACCGCTCGCGCCTTTCTTGAAGTTCAGATTGTGAAGAATATCCTCCAACTGCCAGCCACCTGCTTTGCCGGTCAACGTGAGCAGGTGCGCGTCGTTTGATAGATCCATTTGCCCGCTGACGTCAAAATTTGCGCCCCCGTATTCAAACTTCAAAGGCCCAGCCTTCAGCTCGTTTTTGTTGAGCGTCAGTTCGCTCTGCAAACTGCTGATGCCCTTGGCACCCTCTATGTGCCGAAGGTCGATGTCGACATCCATATCCATACCGGACAAGAGAATTGAACGCCCGATAGGTTTAAGCGTTACATCTCTTAGCGCACCTTGGTCGCGCTCGTCTTCTTGCTTAGTTTCTTTCTCTTCCGGCTCTGGACCGCCTATTTTCCTCAACTGTGCAGCAGCCTGAACGATGGTTCGGATCTGATCTACCTTTATCAGGTCACTCTCTATGGAACCCTGCAGTACAGGGTCACTTGTCGCATCATCAAGATCGGCCACAATTTGCAAGACCGAGTCGGCAACCTCGACGTTGGCACTCGCGTTCCAATCGGTGCCTTCACTAACGATGTCTATTTCAAGGCGAGCCTGCCCAGTTTCCACGCGTTCAAGCGATAGAGCCTCCAATAGGTCCGCTCCGGATGGGACTGCGACATCAATGGCCAAATCCAGGTCCTCGAATTTAAGTACGTTTTTAACAGTGCCATGCACCTCGAGGTTCCAGACTTCCGTTTCGCTTGTCTTTGCATCCAAATTCGTCAGCGAAAGCTGATTGATGTCACCGTTCAAATGGAAGCCGCCGGAAAACCTGCCGAGTTGGTCGTCCGGTCCTAGGAGTTCTGGTGAGATCAAACTGCTTGCATGAATATCCATTAGGCCTTCGGCTGATATTCCTTGCACCTGAAGCGCGTCATCGACCGAACCTTTCAAAATGATAAACGGATTGGCGGGTTCCCCAATTCTCAGGTTGATGCTCCCGACCCTTAAGGCGCCTTCGGGTGTTCTAGAGAGCTCGGAGAACTCTATCGGGGGCGGGCCTTCGCCAGACGTGTCCAACGTGAAGCCGTTGGTCTCAATAACCATTTGTCGCTGCGGAACCTGCCCGGGCACGCTGTCAATAACCATGTCGACCGCGATAAGTTTAAGATCATATCGCGATGCGGCAGGGGCTGGTTCAGCATCTTCAGGGTACAACCTAATGCGGGTTGTCAGCGATACGTCTTCCGGGTTTCCCAATTCTCCGACCTGCCCCGTCAGCGAAAGGCTTTGTCCGCCTTCTAATTCAGCCGATACAGATAGGTCGTCAATTCGTGCTACGCCGTCAACTGATTTGAACGTTGCACCAATATTCCCAGTACCTTCCAAAACGCGGTTTAGCTTCAGGATATCGAGAAACTGGCCAAGTTCGGCAACATCTAAGGTCGTTTTCACTTGTAACCCGTTCTCTTGAGGGACTTCCTGAGCGGCAATCGAGATCTGTTCGAAGTTCACTGCAACCTGAAACGGGTCTTCCGCGGGAAATGTCCCGTTCAGATCAAAACTCTCTCCGTTTAGCGAACCAGTCCCAACTGCGGTCGCAACGTCGGTTTCCGTATCACGCTTCAAAAGCAACTCAGGCAGCTGCAGATTCAACTCAAGCCCGTTTAGATCGTTCCGGTAAAGAACGGCAACATTAGTCAGGTCAATTTTGTGGTCCGATAGAATTCCAGCTACTGGCAGTTTCGGAGATTTTGCAGGTTTCCCGGCATTAACGTCCGCTTGGGAAATGGACTGCCAGTTTCCGACGCCTGCTTTGTCTGTGATCAGGTTCAGGTGAACCCCCAAGAGAGAAAGGTCACTCAGCGAAAGTTTACTGTTCCAGAGGTCGCGCGCGGAAACTTCAAACTCAATTTCATCGATTGCTGCCAAGTTCACATCAGCATTCGGAGGTCCAGGCAATACCAGCCCCGCCGCTGATACCTGCAATTGCCGACCAAGACCCAGACGCACTTCATCTTCAATTCTAACCTCTTGACCAAGTTTCTTAGAGATCAGATTTTCAACGAAAGTTTTCCTGACAGAGGAAAACAACGCGGAAGACAGGAAAAGCCAAGCTGCCAACACAGCGACAAACGCGACAGCGCAACAAATCAACATACCTTTCGCAACGTATCGCAAGGCTTTCTCCTAATATTCCGTTTCATCCCGTGGGCAACCTAGACCATTTGATCAATAAGTTAATGAAATATATGGTCGGCTACTATTCTGAACTGTAAATGACCTTGACCGTATAGCTGGCACTCTCGCCGATTTGGTCGAACGTCTAAGAATCGGGTAAATGACCAACGCTCTGTTTGTGCGGCACACCGGCCTTGTTGCACAAATCAGGGGGTGAGCACACTTCCCCTTTCCCCGGACGGATTTATGCTACGGGCTCAGTGTTGGTTATGCCAAGAGCTGTGCAGCGGTTGAGCACCGCAATCCGGACCTAGAACTCGGCAACCTGCCGATTGAAGTCTCGGGCCATGATGCCTTGGCCAAGGAGTTTGACGCAGTTCATCTTTGTCTCTGCGCGGCTTTGGGCATCGCCGATGTTGCTTGTCGTGACATCAACCGCGCGGATCTCCAGTGTTTCTTCATCTATTCCGAGATGAAGCTTACGCCACAGGCGCTTTTTTACTGCCGCCATGTTTGCGGGCGTTCCACTCACCTTCGCCCTCAGCTTTGATCCCGGTCGCGTCGATCAACAGGTGCAACGGCCCAGTTCCACCGCGGTATGGGATAGAGACGTTCAACGTCTTCTGGTGACGACAGAGGGTAAGAAGTCCGGAACTTTCCGGTCAAGCCCTGCTGGGCGCAACAGGCTTTAAACGAACCCTGTCGTCTGGCGAAGAGGCATGCCGAACAGCACCTTCAGCATCAGACAAACCTGGATCGCTGCATCGCTGAACTCTGGCTGACGACCGCACTTGCCCGTCGCAGGCGCATACCTTGCCATCTCAGGATCAAACCAGATCGATAGTGAACCGCGCTGCTTCAACGCCGTGTTGTACGACGGTCAGTTCTTGGTCTTGTACTTCGTAGGGGACCAACTGCTCATACTCTCCAGCTATCAACTTGGATTCATGGAGTGAATCCCTAAGCGCAATTGTGCAACAAAACCCGGCACACCCAGTTTCTAAACAGCTGGTTTGAAGTGGATTTCAAAAGCCAGAAACGGACACGTTGCATGAGCTTTGACTATGGCTGCTGGACACATCTTCCAAACTACAGGCAATCAGATTCCTTCTATTCCCCACATTCATGTAATTACTGCTATATGTGAATTCTTCAATCAACGAGGACAAGATGAATTCACTAACCAGAATAACACGAGGGATAGGCGTCGCTTTCAAGGACGGTAGAGTTAAGGGCATCCTTGCCTTCACAATTGGAATGATTTTTTGGGCCTCGGTCTTTTACCACTTTGTCGAAGGTTGGAGTTGGCTCGACTCAATCTACTTTTCTGTAGTGACAATTTCGACCGTAGGGTTTGGTGACTTCTCCCCTGAAACTGCGGCAGGAAAAATCTTCACAATGGTATACATCATCGTGGGCCTCGGTGTCTTCGTGACAGCAGCTACCACGGTGGCAGATACGATCTTGTCTCAAGACGACGAAAAAACGGATAAATAGATTATACCCAATTCAGCCAAACTGAGTTCATGCGCAGGTATTAGTTTGACTAGGCACCTCAGGCCGCGCCCCAGATCCACTTGTGTCTTCAAGCTGATAGGCGGACGCATAAAACTAAAACATATATACATATTTTGCTTTTTGAGTGTAATGTTCAGAAAACAGCTAGTGGAGGGATGGAATGGAAAAGACCCAGGACGCGAAGATTGTCGATCTGGCGATACGATTGCTCTTTCTCGGACTATTCCTTTACAGCGCTCTGGTCATGGTGGCCCCGCTTGCAAGCGTAGTTATCTGGGCAACGATCCTCTGTGTGGCGCTTTACCCGGTATTTAATTGGATGCAGTCCAAGTTAGGAGGCCGAAAGAAGCTTACAGCGACGATCTTGGTTTTGATGGGTCTTGTTCTGACCCTCGGGCCAGTCGCAACTGCGGTGTCTGGTGCCGCAGAACTTGGGTCTGAATTCGCGGAACAAGCAGACAGGGGTGAATTGAAAATCCCCCCAGCGCCCGAAGGTATCAAGGAACTACCGCTAGTCGGAGGAAAAATTGCCGATGTCTGGGGAATGTTCGAACGGAATCTGGACGGTGCGCTTGCAAAATACGGCGCCCAGATTCTTGAGATCACTAAATCCTTATTTGGAAAGGTGCTGGGGATCGGAATTGGACTTCTCGGCCTTGCATTGTCGGTATTGATAATGGGGGCTTTGTTTAGCCCAGGGCCGAATCTGGTTCAGGGCCTTCAGCACTTTGCAAACCGTGTATTTGCGCCGCGTGGCGGTGAATTCGTAACATTGGCGGGGGCAACGATCCGTAATGTAACAAAGGGTGTAATCGGCGTTGCAGCGATTCAAGCGGTGGTCGTTTGGGTATTGTTGGTGCTGTTCGGGATTGGCTCGGCCGCCACGCTGGCGTTCATCTGCCTGATCCTCTCGATCATCCAGATTGGACCCGGCTTGGTTCTTTTGCCTGTTATCATCTACGCATGGAGTTCCATGTCCGGAGGTACAGCTTTGATCTTCACCATACTGGCGATTCCCGTAACAATTATGGACAGCTTCCTGCGGCCCGTATTTATCTCAAAAGGCCTTGATACGCCCATGCTTGTGATCCTCATCGGGGTGCTAGGAGGCATGATGGCCTATGGCTTAATCGGCATTTTCATGGGCCCCGTTTTGTTTGCTGTCTTCTATGAGTTGTTCAAAGTCTGGATCGACGCCTCACCGGGCACCGAAAACGCCGCTGAAGGAGTGGCGAAATGAGGAAAACGATCTGGTCTACATTGGCTGTCATTCTCATCTTTCTCGTCTGGTATCTGGTCGCTGACCGCAAGACACCTTTCACCGGGAACGCCAGAGTAAAGGCCGTGGCGACCCAGATCGTTCCGCAGGTCACTGGGACGGTGACCGAGGTTCTTGTTGAAAACGGTCAGGTCGTTTCGGCAGGAGACGTTCTAGTTCGGATTGATGCCAGACCTTACGAAATTGATCGCGACAAAGCCGAAGCCGATCTCGAGGCAGCCACTCAGGAAGTGGGAGCGTCGTCAGCGGAAGTAAGCGGCGCGCAAGCCAAACTGGCAAGGGCGCAGAGTGATCTCGACACCATGCGTCTGCAGACGGAGCGTGTGTTTGCGCTTGAAAAGAAAGGGTTGATTGCCGTCTCAAAGGCCGATGATGCCCGAGGGCAACTGGCACAGTCCGAGGCGAACTTTGAGAACGCAAAAGCAGATCTTGAAAAGGCGAAGCAGCGGCTTGGTGTTGACGGGATTGATAACCCGAAAATCCAGCGCGCGTTGGCGGCCTTGGCGGATGCAGAACTAAACCTTGAATGGACTGAACTGCGTGCTCCGGCGACAGGTATAATCTCGAATCTGCTGATAGCCCCCGGAACGTATGCGAGATCCGGCCAAGATCTTCTGACATTTCTGGATGCAACCGACATTTGGATCGAGGCGTACTTTACCGAGAACAACTTGGGAAGAGCTTCGGTGGGGTCTCCGGTTGATGTAGTGTTGGATATGCATCCCGGTCAAATTGTTACGGGCGTCATTGAGAGCTTCAGTGCTGCTGTGTCTTTGAGTGGCGGTGATGAACCCGGAAAATTGGCTAGCCCACCAAGCACAAAGGGATTTTTGCGTGAGCCGGAAAGGTTCCCGGTCAGGATTATCTTGCCCGGCTATGAAGCTGGTAGTGCTGAAGATGATCTTCGTTTCCAACTGAACGGGCAGGCCGATGTGATTATGTATCTTAGTGACAACTCGTTGCTGAACCTCGTGGGCCGTACCTACATCCGCGTGGTATCAATTCTGTCCTATGCGTACTGAGGACCGGCGCTCTGTCACCCGGCTTGCGCTAGGTGTTACCGGTGTATTTACATTGGGCCTGTTTCTCGGGTGGCCACTCGCCGTCGTCGGGGCGGTTTTCACTGCCCTTTTTCTTCAAGCGCCTGCCGCTTTGCCTTTGGCAGCATTTGCTAAGTTGTTTGTCTTTTCAATTGGATTGATGTTCATTTCCTTCCTGGTCTCGTCAATCTTCTCGCCATATCCTCTTGTGTTCCTCATCCTCGTGGCCATTGGAATAATCCTGTCGTTCATTTGGTCAGTTTCTGGTGCCGGAGTATTGCCGGGTGTCATCGCCCTCATGGGGGCCTTGATGATTCCAAACCTGGTTCTGCAATCTCAGAATCTGGCTTTGGTGCTCGTGTATTGGATACCGTTGAACCTGCTTTTTGCAGGCTTCGTATCGACGCTGATGTTCGTGTTGATACCCGCTGAACCTCAAACGGCGGCTCAAAAGAAGGCAGCAACGTCGCCGGACTTCGACCCCCATCGCCGAATTGTCAGGATGTCGCTTGTAACAGTTCCGTTTGCTATGGCGTTCTTTATTTCCGGAGCGTCCGCATTGCTGGTTCTGTTTTTTGTCGCTCTGCTGAGCCAGCAACTTGCGGCTATGCCTGCCGCAGGCAAAACCGTTGCAAAAGCTATGCTGACGGCAAACCTTCTTGGGGCGGCAGTATCCATCATATGCTATGAAATAAACGTAATAGCTCCGGTTATTCTGACACCCGTTCTGCTATGTTTTTTCTTCTGTCTGACCCTCGGAGCACTTGGAAAATCTCAAGTCCCGCTCGCAGCTGCCGCCGGCTCTGCTATTACAACGGCTCTGATTGTGTATGGTGGGTCTGTTGCACCATTTTCAGACGAGGCTGACGTCAAGAGCATCACTCGAGTATTACAAGTTGCTAGTGCCGCCTTCTTTGTAATTATCGCATATGTCGTTGTGGATGAATTCTGGCCGGAAAAAGAGCGCCACGCAACTCAATGAAGTTAGTTACCAAGTGGTATGGTTCTGAATCAAGTGGAGTTCCCAGCTTGACCACTTTTATTTAATTCATCCGAGCCGAAAGACGTCTGCATTGTCCGGAGGCTGTGTGGAAACGCGCAGCATTCTGTCTGTTTCTGAGGATTTGAGTTTTGGCGCGGAGTTTTCCCTAGATTTCTCAGTTTCGGTTGCAAAACGACCTTAGTGGCTGTTTTGGCCCGTCTAGGTTGATGGGACCGGTGCGGCGGCTGGTTTTCCGGCCGTAGAAACGGCCTATGCCTTCATTGCGGCAATCAATGCGGGTGTTCCGATCAGGTTCATCACGCGGGTCGGCGCCTTTGGCCATAGGCGTTTCAGAGGCTATAGTGGTTCGAGTTTAGTTTATGGGCGGTTCGATACAGCCCGGAGGCGTCAAGTGCAGTGCCTGCGGGATCGCGCGAAGGCTCTGATCACTTGGCGTCGGACGAAACCGACCACGCAAAATGAAATGATAGCTGCCGTTGAAGGCCCCGGAACAGGGGAGTCTGACCCTGATATTTCTCCGCTACGCAGACCAGGGGATGGACTGCGGCGGAGCGTGTTTCGTGGCGGTCGGGCTTAGGTCATGCCCAGCGCTTCTTTGTACATTTCGATAACGGCCTCTTGCTCGGCGATGTCATCCTTGTCCCTTTTTCTGAGGGAAATGATGCTGCGCAGGGCCTTTACGTCATAACCGCGCGACTTGCTTTCGGCGTAGACCTCTTTGATCTGGTCGGCGATGTCTTTCTTTTCCATCTCAAGGCGCTCGATACGTTCCACAAACTGGCGCAGCTCGCCCGCGGTGACCTTGTAATTTGCTTCTGTTTCTTCAGACATGCTCATCTTTTTTGTTCCCGGTTATGGACCTGCAACCAGAAGTGGACAGCCTGTTGTTGGCAGTGAACGGCGGTGGCCCGATCATCGGGGGCACCTGCCTGACGCGCCTGTTCCAGAGGCTGAAACCCTGGTGTGGAATGCCGGATACAGTGCTGCCGCCCGGGTCGCAAGCACCCATTGGGCCGGCGCACTTGTATGACCCCAACCGATCCGTTAAGCGCGTGATCAGTTCACGAGGATATGCGGGGAACCATGTTTGAATTCATCACCTGGGGCGGTGCGGCCCTGTCTGTTGCCGGGCTTGCCGGTCTGGTCTGGTGCATTCTTCGCGTGATGCGGGCACGCAAGGCCGGTCTGTCGGATGACGAGCTGCGCGCGGTGGTTCAGGGGGTCCTGCCCTGGAACCTGGCCTCGCTGTTTCTGTCCGTGCTTGGATTGATGCTGGTCATCCTCGGGATATCCCTTGGATGACCATCCGGTTCACACCGGCAAGTTATCAAACTGCGCTTCAATCGCGTCTTCGCACAAGGCCGCATCCAGACGACGCAAGCGCGAAGGCACCTCCATCCCCTGCTGCCGCATTCGGTCAACAATCTTACTTACACTCGGCTGAAGCGCCAAACGCGTTTCCAGACCCGCGTTTACAAGCTTACGTTCAAGCTGCTCGGCTTCGGAATAAAGACCAGTCGGTGTCATAACCATCCTCCCAAGTGGCGCCAGTATCCCCAATATACGTAACGGGATTGCGACCCGCAGATAATATCGTAACCTTGTGCGGGAAATTGCCTGCCATGGTCGAAGTTTCGGCAATCTGACGCGGATAGGCTAAAGATTAAGCCAGGATTTCAGCGGTTGCTTTGACCGGCATCAAATTCAGGTTCGATATTGCATCACATTCCAATTCACATATATGATATGCGTGACCGAAACGGAGAAGATCATGACACCGAAAGTGAAAGCGTTTTTTGACGAGCAGACCTTCACGGTTTCCTATGTGGTTCATGAACCTCAGGGGCGGGCCTGCGCCATCATCGACAGCGTGCTGGATTTCGACCATGCCTCGGGGCGGACGTCGACAACCTCGGCGGACAAGATCATCGATTTTGTGCGCGCGCAGGACCTTAAGGTCGAGTGGATTCTGGAAAGCCATGTCCATGCCGATCACCTGTCGGCGGCCCCCTATCTGCAACAGGAGCTGGGCGGCAAGATCGGGATTGGCGATCAGATCGTCACCGTGCAGGACACGTTCGGCAAGGTTTTCAACGAAGGAACCGAGTTTCAGCGCGATGGCAGCCAGTTTGATGCGCTGTTCAAGGAAGGCGACAGTTTTCACATCGGCCAGATGCGGGGCGACGTGCTGCATACGCCGGGTCACACACCGGCTTGCATGACCTATGTGATTGGCGACGCCGCATTTGTCGGTGACACACTGTTCATGCCCGATTTTGGTACCGCACGTTGTGATTTCCCCGGAGGATCGTCGGCTACGCTGTTCCAGTCGATCCAGAAGATACTGTCGCTGCCGGACAACACCCGCATCTATGTCGGGCATGATTACAAGGCTCCGGGCCGCGACGAATACGCGTGGGAGACAACGGTAGGTGAACAAAAGGCGCTAAACGTCCATATCGGACAGGGGCGCAGCATCGAAGAATTCGTGGAAATGCGCGACGCGCGGGACGCCACGCTGGCCATGCCGCGGCTGATCCTGCCGTCTTTGCAGGTTAACATGCGGGCCGGTCAGATGCCCCCGGCGGATGAACAGGGCGATGTTTTCCTGAAATTGCCGGTCAACAAGCTGTGAAGCGGGAACAACAAATCACAAAGGGAATTCCCACATGAATATAGAGTGGATCTGGGGGCTGTGCGGCGGTCTGGTGATCGGTCTGGCCGGGGCGGTTTACCTGCTGGGCAATGGCAGGATCATGGGCGCAAGCGGCATTCTGGGCGGCCTTGTCGATGGCAGCGCCAAGGGGAGCATGGCCGAAAAGCTGGCCTTTATTGCGGGGCTTGTCGGAATGCCCCTTCTTCTGCGCCCGTTGATCCTGCCCGAGGCTCAGACGCATCTTACCAGCAATCTGGGTGTTGTCATTCTGGCAGGGCTGCTGGTCGGTATCGGTACACGGATCGCCAATGGCTGTACCTCGGGGCACGGGGTGTGCGGGATCTCTCGGTTCTCGCTGCGCGGCATCGTGGCCACCGTTTTCTATATCCTTGCCGGGGGCGTGACCCTTGTGCTGCTGCGTCATGTGATGGGAGTGATCTGATGCGTCTTATCATTGCGTTGATCGCCGGATCACTGTTCGGTGCCGGGTTGCTGATTTCGGGCATGACGGACACCACAAAAGTTCAGGGCTGGCTGGATGTGTTTGGCAACTGGGATCCGACGCTGGCCTTTGTGATGGCCGGTGCCATTCTGCCGATGCTTGTGGCATGGCGGATGACTACAGGTCGCCAAAACGCCCTGACCGGCGGAGCCTTTCCACCCCCTGCCAAGCCCGAGGTTGATCGCAGGCTGATCGTGGGTTCGGTTCTGTTCGGGATGGGCTGGGGATTGGCCGGGCTGTGCCCCGGACCGGCAATGGCCTCGCTGAGCTATGGCGGGCTGGGCGGGCTGGTCTTTCTGGTTGCAATGGCGGCTGGGATGTTCGTGGCACCACCGCTGGGCGCGCAGCTGGACAGGGCGGCAAACGCGGCCTAAGGAATTGGCATGGAGATTCGTCAGATTACCCCCCGCTATGCTGTCTCGCCGCAGATCACGGTCGAGGATGTTCCGGCCATCGCCGAGGCTGGCTTTGCCAAGGTGATCTGCAACCGGCCCAATGCCGAAGTTCCCCCGGCCATGCAATCCGATGCGATCGGCGAAGCGGTGCGGGCCGCCGGTATGGAATATGAGGTGCTGGAGCTGACCCACCAGACGATGACACCTGAGAACGTGAAGCGGCAGCGCGACATGGCGGAAAACGGCAGTGGCCCTGTTCTGGCCTATTGTGCCTCGGGCACGCGGTGTTCGGTTGTCTGGGCCCTGGGCCAGTGCGACCACATGAGCACGGACGAAATCCTGAGTGCGACTGGCAAAGCCGGGTATCAGCTGGACAATCTGCGCCCCATGCTGGACCAGATCCGCGGCAATGGCGGCTAGGTGCCCCTTAACCTAGCTGGCGGACTCCGGGGGCGCCAGCCCCGCGAGCTGCGTGATTTCCGCGACCATCCGTTCTGAATCGTTCACGATCAGATCGCTATCTGTCAGATCTGACACCCCGGCCGGGACGGTCTGGGCGTGCGCATCATGCACAGCCGGTTCAACCGGGTGATCTTGCGGTGGTGTTCCACTTTTGCTGGCGATGAAGTCCTGCGCGTCAGAACCAGTCAGGGCTGGCAATGCAGCGGTTTCATTCAGCCGCACGGCCCGGAGACCACCGCATTGCCCAAGGCGACCGATACCGGCGCGTGTCCGGTCGATCGTCAGAACCTCGGTCCGGTCCAGACGCGCCCCGCGCAACGGCAGAATGTCCCCGATCCGCATTCCGGACAGGTCGGACAGGGGCAGCGACATGCGGCACAGCGCGGCGGTCAGTTCCGCCCGCATCACGCCCGAACACTGATCCATGCGCAGATCAGCCTTTTCCCCGGTATCTTCTGCCACATCCGAGACTGCAGGATGTTCTGGCAGAAAAACCGAGATGCGACCCTGCTGCTCTCCGTTCGCCAGATCGACGGTCAGTTCGAAAATGCGGTACACCTCTTCCGTCATCGCCAGCGACAGGGTGCGCAAATCCTTGGCGCGAAAAGAATATTCCAACCCCGCAAGGCAAATCTGATCCGATGAGGCGTCGAACAACGCGGCGGAACCGGTCAACGCGGCTTCGATCAAGGGAGCCACGATGGCGGCGTCCGTATCCGTGAACGTGCGTGCGCCGGGGTCACCGGGCAGAACCTGACCAATGGTCTGGGCCTGAACAACGGCCGAGACCACATTCGGGTTCAGACAGGCCGCGGCGCGGCCTTCAGGGCCGTCAAACACCAGCAGCAGCCAATCCTGCCCCGCCGCGTCCCCCGGCACGTCCTGCGACTGGCTGGATTGTTTTTCCCCGATAACCGCCAGCGGCAGGTTCAGCCGGTCGCCCGCAGCCCGCGCGAACCCAAGGCGCAGCGCCCGCAGAACCGAACGCGGGCGATCCCCCAGATCCTTTTGTCCGACGGACAGTTTGCGCGCCAACGCGGCATTGACATCTTGTGACATGACGCCCGATCACCAATTGTTCCAGCACCTGGCAACCGGTTTACACCCGCGGGCGTTACCAAGTCCTTTATGGCCGCGTCACTGCGCCGCCTGCTGATAGGCCTGTGGCAGGCTGATCCGGAAGGCCGCGCCGCCCTGCCCCGGCAGATAGGTGATCTCTCCCCCCAGCCGCTGCATGATTTCGCGGCAGATGGCCAGACCAAGCCCCGCTCCGCCAGCTTTGTCGCCGCCCACGCGGGCAAATTTTTCAAACACCATCGAGCGCGCACCCGGTGGGATGCCGCTGCCATTGTCGATGAAGTCGACGATGACCCGGCCGCCGACATCATGGGCGGAAATGACCAGCACCGGATCGTCCGCGTCGCAATATTTCTGCGCGTTCGAGATCAGGTTGATGAACACCTGCCCCAACCGATCCAGATCCGTATGCAGAAAGATACGTTCGGCCGCGCGGGTCCGGCGGACGGTGATCTTTCGGTCCGCCCCGGCCAGAGCGCTGGGCACGGCGCGGTCCAAAACCGAGCGCAGGCTGTCATCACTGAGATTGAGACTGACCTGCCCGTTTTCCAGCACGCTCAGATCCAGCAGATCATCGAGCAGCCGGGTCAGGCGCAGGGCTTCGTCATGAATGATCGCGGCATACCGGGTCTGCTCCTGGCGGCTGAGGCCATCGGTGTCGCGCATGATTTCCGAAAACGCCCGGATCGAGGTCATCGGCGTGCGCAATTCATGACTGACCTGACTCAGAAAGCTGTCCTTCTGTTCGGAAATCTGGGTGAGCTTGGCGTTAGCCTCGCGCAGCTGGCGTGCGGTTCGGCTGAGTTCGGAGGACTTTTCCTCGAGCTGGCCGGAATATTCCAGCAACTGCGCGGATTCGTCGGCCACGGCCAGCAGATCCTCGACCGAGACCGACGATCCGCCCACGATCTGGCCGATCATCGCATGGGCCATGGCCGCGCCGACCGAGCCGCTGAGCTCGCGTTCCAGACGGTTGAGAAAGCCCGGCGTCGGTTCCGGCAGGTGCGAACGGCCACCCTGTTTTTGCGCCTCGGCCTGAAAGAATTCCTGTGTGGGGCCGGTGCCCAGAATGCGCTGCGTCATGATCATCAGGTCTTCGCTTTGCGCCACTGACCCGGACCAACCGCGCGGCGCGACCGAGTGATCGAAGACGTTGACGAACTGCGCCCCTTGCAACCGTTCCAACGGGCTGGGAAAGCTGAGCAGGGACGCGACGCAGAAGGCAAGCGTGTTCAGGGACAAGGACCACATCACCGTATGCACCATCGGATCGATCCCCTCGATCCCGAACAGGGCATGAGGGCGCAGCCAGCCGAGACCGAACAAGCCGTTTTGCAGCACGGTTTCGGGCATCCACGCCCCGCCCATTCCCGGCAGCAGCAGAGTGTAAATCCACAGCACAAAGCCGACGGTCAGCCCGATCAGCGCCCCGGTCCGGGTCGCCCTGCGCCAGAACAGCCCCCCGACCAACGCTGGCAGAATCTGCGAGATACCGGCAAAGGCGATCAACCCGATCGAGGCCAGCGCCGCACCGCCACCGGACAGCCGGTAGTAGAAAAAGCCCAGCGCAATGATGGCGGCAATGGAAACTCGGCGTGCCATAAGAACAATGTTGCGCACATCGCCCGATACCGAGCCGGTGCCTTCCTGCGTGTTCAGCCAGATGGGCATGACCACATGGTTCGACACCATTGTCGACAGGGCCATCGCACTGACGATGACCATCGAGGTTGCCGAGGAAAACCCGCCGATGAAGGACAGCATTGCCAGCCAGTCATTGCCTTGGGACAGCGGCACGGTCAGCACGAACAGGTCTGGGTTGGCACCCTGGGGCAGCAGGTCGAGACCAACCACGGCGATGGGCACGACAAACAGGCTCATGAACAGCAGGTAGAGCGGGAAGGCCCAGGCAGCGGTTCTGAGATGGCCTTCGTCATCGTTTTCCACCACCATCACCTGAAACATCCGGGGCAGGCAGATAAAGGCGGCGGCGGACAGAAAGATGAACGTCGTCCAACGTCCGGCATCGACGTTCCACTGGCCGATTTCCGAGGCGTCGATCCGGTCCATCATCGGGCCAATGCCGCCCGCGATCCCCCACACCACGAAAACGCCCACGGCGATCAGCGCAAACAGTTTGACAACGGCTTCGACCGCGATGGCCGTGACCACGCCATGGTGACGTTCGTTCACGTCCAGATTGCGGGTGCCGAACAGGATGGCAAACACGGCCAGACCAGCCGCGACCCAAAACACGCTGGACCCTTCGCGGTAGAGGCCTGACGGGTCAGCCTCGGCAAAGATCGAGAAGGACAGGGTAATCGACTGCAGTTGCAGTGCGATATAGGGCGTGCCGCCTAGCACCGCCAGAATGGTCACGCAGACCGCCAGCGTGTTCGACTTGCCATACCGGGACGACAGCAGGTCGGCGATCGAGGTGACCCGCTGGCTGCGCCCGACGCGCACCAGCTTGCGCAGCCCCCACCACCAGCCGACCATCACCAGCGTCGGACCGAGGTAGATGGTGACAAACTCCAGCCCCGACCGCGCGGCGTTGCCCACCGCGCCATAAAACGTCCAGGCAGTGCAATAGATCGACAGGGACAAAGTGTAGATCACGGGCGAACGCAACCATTTGCCACGCCCGGCCGCAGCCATGCGATCCGCGGCGAAGGCCACCGCGAACAGGAACACGACATAGCCAAGGCAAACCAGAATCAGAATATTTATGGTGGCCATCACTCAGCGCCCGTGTCCGATCCTTCACGCGCGGCCATGCGGCGGGCGGCCAGCCCAAAGACAAACCCGGCCAGGATCAGCGCGCCCCAGCAGAGGAATATGTAATACATCGCCGAAGACAAGGGCACAGCCGCATCCCCGCCAGACCGATCCGGCCACAATAACGGAAGGGCCAGCAGCGCCGCGCCCAGAAAGGGCAAAATCCGGGCGGCATCCGTCAACCTGTGACGACGATAGCTTTCACGTTCCAGAAAAAGCGAAGGGCGTGCGCCCGGTGGTTTGGTCTTGTTCCCCTCGCCGGACATCAAATGCGCGTCGCCTGCGCGTGAAGATCACGCACGGCTGTCAGAACTTCGGCATTGGAAAACGGTTTAGTCATGAAGCGGCTGACGCCTGCGTTTTCGGCCATTTCCCGGTCGCGCGACTGACCCCGCGCGGTCAGCATCAGAACCGGCAAGCATGCCAGTTCCTCCATTTTTCTGAGTTCCCGAAGGATATCCATACCGTTCTTGCCCGGCAGCATGACATCCAGAATGACCAGATCGGGCTGCGCCCCCTGGATCACCTGAACCGCATCCGTTCCATCGCCATGCGTTTCGACCTGCCATCCCTCGCGCGACAGCAGGAACCGGATAGCCTCGGCGATGTTCGGTTCGTCCTCAATCAGCAGAACCTTTCGGCTCATATGTTCAATTCCTCCCATAACCGGCCTTCCATCCCGGGACCGGTTCCCGCCAGATTAAGCGGTCTGTCATGAACGTGTCAAAAACCTTCGCTCAAAATCGACGGCTCGCGCCGGGCTTTGCAATCGCGGTTTGGGCAGACACGGCAATTCGGCCCGACCTGAGTGACCGGCACCCCGTCTGACGGGTCCCTGACCGGGCGCACCACCATGACCGAGCGATAGGCCGGATCCTGATCGTATCCCGACACTGCATGCGGCCAGGCATAGGCAACGCAGTCGAACACGGCCGAGGACCTTCCGGTCAGGACGACCTGTTTGCGCGCCGGCACCAGCGGACGGCTTAGGGCTGTGAACAGCGGCCAAAGCGGGCAGACATCGCCATGCCGGGGCAAGGTAAACCCCTGAATCGGTTTGAGAAACAGGATACTTCCGGACGCGTCGCACAGCACCATGCCAACCGGTTGTGACAGGATGCCATCCGGCAGAAAAGCCAGCCGCCTGAGGACGGTGGCAAAATCAACCGAGAACCGCTGCGCCAGTTCGATGGGGTTCGGATCACCCTGTTGAACAACCGCTTTGACGGCCTCCAGCGGCAGGGCCTGCGCGTCTGCGCGATAGATCCTGAGAACTTCGCGCGCGACGGTGCGCGCCGCCGAGGTATTGAGCCCGCTCAGGTCAACCGCGTCCACATCGCCACCGTCTTCCAGTTCGGAAATCGTGTAGCCGCGGGTTTCAAAGAAGGCTTCGACCTCTTCCAGGGGAACGGCACGTGGATCAACCGCCGAGTCGCTTTCGTCGAGGAAGGTCACCAGCGCCTTGGAACTGCCTGCCAGCCGTTCGGCATCCTGATGCAGGTTCTTGTGGAAACGCTCGCGCCATTCGGCCTCGATATCTTGCGTATCCGCAAGGATCGCGGCGGTCGAGCGTATGGCTGCGGCGGTTGACAGAACCTCGTGCATCGACGCGGCCAGTTGCGGGTCGTGCGTAAGGCGGTCGGACAGGGTTTCGACGTTCCGCTCCAAAGACACGACACGGCGATGCATCTGCGCCAGAACACCGGCCCAGCCGGGAAAACGACCGGCAAACTCCTCAAGCCCGTCAACCTCGGCCTGTTGCCCGACCGCTTCTTCGGCCGCTTCACGCAGGGCGGAAACCAAAGTTGCCTCGATCCCTTGTGTCAGGACCGAAGGTTCAACGCCCAGCGCCGCCGCGATATCGACCAGCAACTTGCCCCCGATCCTGCGGCGATTATGTTCGATCAGGTTCAGATAAGACGCCGATACGCCGGCCTGCCGCGCCAGTTCCGCCTGCCGCAGTCCGGCAATCTGGCGTCTTTCGCGAATGCGGCTGCCTGTCAACGTGTCGCGCATGTCTACTTTCCCTGAATTCAGATCCGGCGGAATTCACATTCGTTTTCAGATTATAACATCTGTTTCTGTAGGTTAATCATTTCTTTTCAACCGGCATTTACAACTTTCACAAACTGGCGCAGACCACAGCATCTGTTTCGGGCGTCAATCTGGCGCAAGACATCGCATCCCCCCTTCATTTCCGCGCGCTTTCCCGGCACCATACACGCATGAGCGACCCCGCCTTTGAATATGCGCCGATCGGGCTTGTTGAGCTGGAAAACCGGATCATCCGGCGCTGCAACCTGCAATTTGCCCGCACCTTTGGCGGAGAAGAAAACGACTATCGCAACATGCCACTGTTGCACCTTTACCCTTCGGTCGCTGATTGGGAGAGGATCGGTGAGCGCAGCCTGCAGGTGATGCGCGGCACCGGGTATTACACGGATGAGCGCGTCATGCGCCGCCGCAGCGGGGACCTGTTCTGGTGCCGCGCCCGGGGCCGGTCGCTGACGCCGGACGACCCGTTCCGCCACGGCATCTGGAGCTTTTCCGACATATCCGAGGAACGACCGCTGGTTGAACTGACCATCCGTGAACGCGAAGTGGCCATCCTGTCCTGCCGTGGCCTATCGGCCAAGGAAATCGGAGCAGAGCTGGGACTGAGTTATCGCACAATCGAAGCTTACCGCGCCCGTTTGCTTGAAAAATTCGGCGCGCGAAAGCTGTCTGAACTGGTCGCCAAATTATCGGGGATGCCCCTGTGAGCTGTCCGACCCTTTAAATTACGCGTGAAACGCATGCCAGATGGTGCGAGTCGGCGCTTTTCATGCACCGCCGCTTAGCCTATAACCCTGCGTAATTTGATCAGAGCCCGCAAGAAACAGACGGGCCAAAGGGGAACCGTCGAGGATACTCATGACAGACACTAAACACGAAGCGGATGTGGCATTCATCAAGGCTCTGGCCGAGTTGCTGCGCGAAAACGATCTGACCGAGTTGCAGGTCAAACGCGAATATGGCGAAGAAGACAGTCTGAACGTGCGCGTCAGCCGTATGACACAGACCGTGGCCGCTCCGGTTCAGATGGCTGTTCCTGCAGCAGCGCCCGCCCCCGTAGCGGCACCGGCTGCGGCCCCCGCGGCGGCCCCTGCTGCCGCCGAAGATCCGGCCAGCCATCCGGGCGCTGTCACCTCGCCTATGGTGGGCACGGTCTATATGCAGCCGGAACCCGGAGCGCCCGCTTTCATTTCCGTCGGCGCGACAGTGTCCGAAGGCGACACGCTGCTGATCGTCGAAGCGATGAAGACCATGAACCACATCCACGCCCCCAAATCAGGCACCATCAAGCGCGTGCTGGTGGGCGATGGCGACGCTGTTGAGTTCGGCACCCCTCTGGTCATCATCGAGTAAGGCGGGCCCATGTTCGACAAGATCCTGATAGCCAACCGAGGCGAGATCGCCCTGCGCGTCATCCGCGCCGCACGCGAGATGGGGATAAAGACGGTTGCCGTCCACTCCACCGCCGACAGCGACGCGATGCATGTGCGCATGGCGGACGAATCGGTGTGCATCGGCCCCCCGCCCAGCCCGCAAAGCTATCTGTCGGTGCCCGCCATCATCTCGGCCTGTGAGATTACCGGCGCGCAGGCGATCCATCCCGGCTATGGCTTTTTGTCCGAAAACGCCGAGTTCGTGCAGATCGTCGAAGATCATGGCATCACGTTCATCGGTCCCACCGCGGAACATATCCGCGTCATGGGCGACAAGATCACCGCCAAGGACACAATGAAGGCGCTGGGTGTGCCTTGTGTTCCCGGCTCGGACGGTGGCGTTCCCACGCTGGCCGACGCCAAACGCATCGGTGAGGAATTCGGCTATCCCGTCATCATCAAAGCCACCGCTGGCGGCGGAGGGCGCGGCATGAAAGTCGCGATGAACGCGGACGAGATGGAAAGCGCCTTTATGACCGCACGCGCCGAAGGCAAGGCCGCCTTTGGCAATGACGAGGTCTATATCGAGAAATACCTGACCACGCCGCGCCATATCGAGATTCAGGTCTTTGGCGACGGCAAGGGCAATGCGGTGCATCTGGGCGAGCGCGATTGTTCGTTGCAGCGCCGTCACCAGAAGGTCTTTGAAGAGGCCCCCGGCCCCTGCATCACCGCCGAAGAGCGTGCCCGGATCGGCAAGATCTGCGCCGACGCGGTGGCCAAGATCAACTATATCGGCGCGGGCACCATCGAGTTCCTGTATGAAAAGGGCGAGTTCTATTTCATCGAGATGAACACCCGCCTGCAGGTGGAACACCCGGTGACCGAGGGCATCTTTGACGTCGATCTGGTGCGCGAACAAATTCTTGTTGCCGCAGGTGAGCCGATGTCATTCGGTCAGGACGATCTGAAGATCAACGGTCACGCCATCGAGGTCCGGATCAACGCAGAGAAGCTGCCGAAGTTTTCGCCCTGCCCGGGCAAGATCACGGCCTATCACGCGCCGGGCGGTCTGGGCGTGCGGATGGATTCGGCGCTTTATGACGGCTATTCGATCCCGCCTTATTACGACTCGCTGATTGCCAAGCTGATCGTGCACGGCCGCGACCGCAACGAAGCGCTGGCGCGCCTGAAGCGGGCTTTGGGAGAGCTGATCGTAGACGGCATCGACACCACCGTGCCCCTGTTCCACGCCCTGTTGCAGGAGCCCGATCTGCACAGCGGCGCGTACAACATCCACTGGCTGGAGCGCTGGCTTGCGGAGAACATGGAAAAATAAGGTCCAGGTACCAGAGGGCCCGCGCCCTCTGGTCGCCCTATCACCGGCATGAGCCTGACCCCCGAACTGCTGTTGCACGGGTATTCCATCGGTATTTTCCCGATGGCCGAACACCGCGACGATCCTGAACTGTTCTGGGTTGACCCCAAGTTTCGCGGGATATTTCCGCTGGACGGGTTCCACATCTCGCGCAGTCTGGCCCGCCGCATCCGGAACTGCGGGTTCGGGATTTCAATCAACCGGGATTTTTCCGGCGTCGTCGACGGGTGCGCTGACCGGTCCGACACCTGGATCAACGCGGAACTGCACGCCCTTTATCGCCAGCTGCATCAATCAGGCTATGCGCATTCACTGGAAGTCTGGGACGGAGCGGCGCTGGTGGGCGGCGTATATGGCGTGACGCTGGGGGCCGCGTTCTTTGGCGAAAGCATGTTTTCGCGTCGCACGGATGCCTCGAAAATCGCGCTCGCCTATCTTGTGGACCGGCTGCGGCAAACCGGCTTTCACCTGTTTGACACGCAGTTCCTGACCGCGCATCTGGCGTCCCTTGGGGCGATCGAAATCCCGCGTGGTGCTTACAAGAAAGAACTGGAAGAAGCCCTGAACCAGAGCGCCGACTTTGCCGCGCCGATCACTCAGTCCGCAGAAGGCGTGATACAGCGGATGACCCAAACGTCATACCGCGCGTGATCCAGCGCATTCAGCGCCGGAGAGGTCGCGATCATCCAGCCGTCAAACAGCTGATCCGCCTTGCCCGTTTCCCAAATGGTCAGATAGGCGAAGGCATCGCCTGTCGGGTTGTCCACCGGATACCGGCAATCCCCCAGCGCCACATCCAGCCCGAACACAGGTTCGGTCTGACCTGTCTGCAATTCGATATCAACCGTCTGGCCACTAACCTTGTCGAGCCCCCGCAGCATGGCGCCGGGGCCAGAGTTGACTTTCTGCTGCGCGGCGGCGCCGGTTCCAGCCAGCAACAGGGCAATCAGGCCGGCGCGCATCATTCGCCGCCATCTCCGGCCACGAACTTGACCAGCAGCGAGATCAGGCTGACCGCACCCTGGGTATCCTGAATCTCATCTCCGGGTTCAAAAAAGAAGGGCGAACCGCCGGGCATGACTTCGACAAAGTTTCCACCCAGCAGCCCTTCGGACGAGATCACGATGGCGCTGTCATCGGGCACAAGAACGCCTTCCGCAACAGAGAAAGTCGTGTCAGCACGATAGGTGTCCGGGTTCAGCTTGACCCCGGTAACAGTGCCGATTTTCACACCGGCAAGACGGACATCGGTGCCGACGCCCACCCCTTCCAGCGACCGGAACGAGGCGCCCAACTCATAGCCCGCAGCACCTTGCGACAGGCCGGTCGATTGGCTGGCATAGACGCCAAACGCGATGGCACCGGCCAATACGACGCCTCCGACAAGAACTTCGGTCCAGTTATGGGTCGACATCTTCGCCTCGTTTATTCCGGGCTCCAGGCCTCGTAATCCCTGCGCTCAACCGGCTTGGCCCGCCGCAGCGACCCGGCAGGCGCATAGGCCAGTGCCGTGCCTGTCAGGTTCTCCTGATGCGGTTTTTCCCAGGCTTTGTGCGGCAGCGGCTTGTCGGTCGGGGGTTCATCCCAGGTGCGATGCATCCAGCCGTGCCATTCCGGGTCAATCCGGCTGGCTTCGGCCTCGCCATTGAAAATCACCCAGCGCCTGCTGTCGTCGGCGGTGCGATAAAACACATTGCCTTCATTGTCTTCGCCCACTTTCACACCCTTGCGCGCCGTATAAAGCTGCGTGTTCAGTGTTGACCCGTTCCACCAGGTCACGGCTCGTAAAAGACTGTTCAGGATTCCCATCGGCTGCCTCCGGCATTTCGGTCGAGAGAAGGTATGGACCAAAGGCTCGCCAAGGTCCAGTGCCCCTTGGGCTTCCAGTGTTACTCCGGCAGGAAGGCGGTCACTTCGATCTCGATCCGGTACTTCGGATCAATCAAACCGCATTCGATCATCGTCACGGCCGGTGGATTGGCGCCAAACGTCTCGGCCAGAACCGGCCAGCACGGCGCGAACTCATTGCGATCCGGCAACATGTAGGTGACCCGAACCACATCTTCGAAACCCGCGCCTGCCTCAGCCAGCGCCTTACCTATGACATCCAGCGCAGACCGGCATTGCGCCACCACGTCGTCGCCCTGCCCGACGGTCCCGGCGACATGAACCCAGCCACCCGCAACCACCGCGCGGCAATAGCCGACTTTCGCCTCAAACTCACCGCCCGAAGAAATGCGTTTCACAGTCATAACCTGTCACCTTTGTCGTTCGAAAACTTGCTTAAGCTCCCGCCGCCTGACCGCGCATGCCTGCGCGTGCGAGCGACGGATCCCCCAGCTTCATCTGGCTATAAATATCCCGGGGGAGATGCCCGAAGGGCGGCGGGGGCAGAGCCCCCTGAACCGGTTCAACTGAAGTCCCACCGTCGCGGCAAAAAGCCCGGCCTCAACCCGCCGAGGCCGATTCCTTGGCCGCATCGGCATAGATGAACAGCGGCTGCGCGTCGGACATCACCGCCTCTTCGTTCACCACAACCTCGCTGACATTTTTCATGCCCGGCAGTTCGAACATGGTGTCCAGCAGGATATCCTCGAGAATAGATCGCAGGCCGCGTGCACCGGTCTTGCGCTCGATGGCCTTCTTGGCAATTGCCTTCAGCGCGTCATCGGTGAAGCCCAACTCAACATCTTCCAGCTCAAACAGGCGCTGGTATTGCTTGACCAAGGCGTTCTTTGGCTTGGTCAGGATGGTGACCAGCGCTTCTTCGTCCAGATCCTCAAGCGTTGCCAGAACCGGCAGACGGCCCACGAATTCGGGGATCAGGCCGAATTTCAGCAGATCTTCGGGTTCCAGATCCTTGAAGATCTCACCCACGCCGCGCTCGTCATTGTCACGCACATCGGCACCAAAGCCCATGGCCGAGCCCTTGCCGCGTTGTGCAATGATCCTGTCCAGACCCGCAAAAGCACCGCCACAAATGAACAGGATATTCGTGGTGTCCACCTGCAGGAACTCCTGCTGCGGGTGTTTGCGGCCGCCCTGCGGCGGAACGCTGGCCACGGTGCCTTCCATCAGTTTCAGCAGCGCCTGCTGCACGCCCTCACCGGACACGTCGCGCGTGATCGACGGGTTCTCGGATTTGCGGGTGATCTTGTCGACTTCGTCGATATAGACGATGCCGCGCTGCGCGCGTTCGACATTGTATTCGCTGGCCTGCAAAAGCTTGAGAATGATGTTTTCAACATCCTCGCCCACGTAACCGGCTTCGGTCAGCGTGGTGGCATCGGCCATGGTAAAGGGAACATCCAGTATCCGGGCCAGTGTCTGCGCAAGCAATGTCTTGCCACAGCCGGTGGGGCCGATCAGCAGAATATTGGATTTCGCCAGTTCGATATCATTGCCCGCCTTCTGGGCGTGGTTCAGACGTTTGTAGTGGTTGTGGACCGCAACCGACAGGACGCGTTTTGCGGTGGACTGGCCGATCACGTAATCGTCCAGCACCTCACAGATATCCTTGGGCGTCGGAACGCCGTCCGAAGACTTCAGCCCGCTGGCTTTGGTCTCTTCGCGGATGATGTCCATGCAAAGTTCGACACATTCATCACAGATGAAAACGGTCGGGCCTGCGATCAGCTTGCGCACCTCATGCTGGCTTTTGCCGCAGAAGCTGCAGTAGAGCGTGTTTTTCCCGTCACCGCCTGAATTCGTCGCCATGATCTACCTTTCGGGCCTCATCCCAGCACCCCCGGCGGGGATGCGTTTTCGCCTGTTCGTGCAGCTTAGGCCAGCGTTTTGGCCGCTACAATCTCAAAATGGTTCCTGCGCCGGTAACGCAGGCTCCGGAACTCAGACCTCATCCGCGTCCGTTTTTGCGCGGTTTTCCACGATCTCGTCGATGTGGCCCCATTCCTTGGCCTCTTCCGGGCTCATGAAATTGTCACGGTCCAGCGCTTTTTCAACTGCTTTTTTCGTCTGCCCGGTATGACGTACATAGATATCATAAAGGCGATCCTTGAGTTTTTGCGTCTCGGCCGCGTGGATCATGATATCACTGGCCTGGCCCTGATATCCGCCGCTGGGCTGGTGCACCATGATCCGGCTGTTGGGCAGCGAAAAGCGCATCCCTTTCTCGCCACCGGCCAGCAGAACCGATCCCATCGAGGCGGCCTGACCGATCACCAAAGTGGAACATTTCGGCTTGATATACTGCATTGTATCGTAAATCGACAAACCGCTGGTCACAACGCCACCGGGCGAGTTGATGTAGATCGAGATTTCCTTTTTGGGGTTTTCCGCTTCAAGGTGCAGCAGCTGGGCCACGATCAGATGGCTCATGCCATCGTGAATCGGGCCGTTGATGAAAATGATCCGCTCTTTCAGCAGGCGGGAGAAAATATCATAAGCGCGCTCGCCCCGGCTGGTCTGCTCAACGACCATGGGGACAAGCGTATTCATGTAGGTATCTACGGGATCAAACATTCGCAACCTGCCTGTTTTGCTGTGGATCGGGACATTATCCCAACAAGTGTTACCTGAGTCTTAGTGTTGGCTCCGGGGGGCTGCAAGGGGGTGTCGGTGAGAACACAGAACGAATGTGGACCAACGCCAATAAGATTGCCACACCTGCCGCTGCCTCGCAGTACCACCACATCCGTGATTGCGCCCTGCACAAGGGGCTGCGGGAAAAACGGCTGCGGGTTCCCCTTTTCTGATCACGGTTTTTTGATTCATACATATAGCAATAATTGATCGAAACATGTACTGAAGGGGCTCGCAGGCGACGAGCTTTACGTAACGGAAACTACGCCCGGTCAACGGGTTCACAAGGAACACATTCGATGGCACTTCCACAGCTGTCCCAGGACATGTCGCAACACGACCTGGATCGAATGGTCGATAATGCGACACGCGCGTCCAACTTCCTCAAAGCAATCAGTCACGAAGGCCGGCTGATGATCCTGTGCCACCTGGTGTCCGGTGAGAAATCTGTCACCGAGTTGGAAGAGCTGTTGTCCGCCAGACAAGCCGCTGTTTCGCAACAGCTTTCCCGCCTGCGTCTGGAGGGGCTTGTGATGCCGCGCAGAGAGGGCAAAACCATCTTCTACCGGTTGGCCGATGACCGCCCGCGCCGGATGCTTGAAGTGGTGTACGAGCTGTTCTGCGGTGAGGACAAAGGCTAGCTCTGGCTTGGTGTCGAGAAAGGTGCTACCGAATCCGTATCGAGCACTGAGGAGACACACATGATCCGCGTAATTCTGATTGGCCTGAGCCTGTTTGCACTCACCGCCTGCGAAACCGCCAAAGGCGCGGGTAAAGATATCGAAAAGGCCGGGGATGCAATCCAGAACGCAGCTTCGGACGTGCAGGAAAGCCTGTAAACGCGCTTATCTTGCGGGCGAGCCGGACATTAACGCAATATATGGTTGAAGATTGCGCCCACACGCAGTAGTCTAGCCCTACAGGTGCATAGACGCGGCATTGCATATCTGACACTAAATCGGGGCTCTTTCGCGCACGCAGAAGAGCCCCGTTCCCGTTCGGCAGGGGTGAGTGGTAGCCTGTATGAAACCGAATTTCGGCATAAGAAAAGGCGTCAGGTGCGCAGACGCGGTCTTTGCATGTACCCTTACGGATACGCCCTGACGCCTTACCGGGTCGACGCACCCCGAGGAGCACTCCGATCCAGTCGCCCCAGCCCCCTGAGAGACTGCAGCCGCCGCTTTGTCCCCTAAGGTCCATCGCGACATGCATTGGCCGTTTGAGAAGATGGCCACCCGACCTGGGTCCGAGACCCATATCTGGCTGATCACCAACCGGTAAGCCTTTGCAGTTAAATGCAAATCCTAAGATCCGCCTTCCTCTGCTCAGACCCCCTTGGCCTTTGCGTCCCGCCCCGGTTCCGAAGACCCTGTGCGGTGAGATGACTGTTGCACCACGCCCTGCATCCGACAAGAAAATAGCACTGCAGCATGAAAATTAGACGGGGATAAGATGTTGATATCCGGCGGGAGAATTTTGTGGATAACCCCAGAATCCCCGATCCTGCGAAGGGTTGAGGGCGGAAAAAACCGGACATGACCCCGGCACCCGAATTTCCCGCGATGCTGCGGGTGCAAAACGCTCCGTGCGGACCGTTAGGCCGAAATTGTGCGATTTGTACAACGCTCGGACCCCCAATCTTACGAATCGTACAGACGGAGATTCGCCGATGCGCTGCACCATTTCCTATGCCCGCGCCCATCTGGGGCCGCTGATCACCCGGCACGGCAAGCCGCTGGCCGCGCTGGTCTCGATGACCGAGGCAAACCGGATCTGGCAGTTGCAGGATGACGAGGAGATCGGATGGAAACACCCGCTGTCGGGGCTGCGCGGGATGTGGTCGAAGGGGCGCAACATCCCCGGTATGGAACCGGGACCGGACGGCCGCTATGTCACCGCGCGCGAGGCCGCGCTGAAGGTCCGCGAGATCCAGATGACCCGCGCCGAGGAACGCCGCATTCTTGCGCGGGGCGGTCTGGACCCTGTCGCAGGCGGTGAACTGGCCGCCCGGCCTGCCTCCGCACGATGGAGACGCTGGTTCCGTTTCTGAGAAGCGTTCCGGCCCGGCGGTGGTACCAACACCCCCTCCGCCGCAATCCGTGACCAATGGCGGCTCATACCCCTTAACAACCCGACCGGGCCGGAAACGCTTCGGTTCACCTGACGGGCCGTAACGGGGTCGAAAACAGTCCCGGTGCGCAGGCTACGGAAATCTCTGATCTGATGATCGGCACCCTCCTTTGGGATGCGGGCCGTGCTGGCCTGTGACTGAGATTGGATACGCGCGCGGCGGTTGCAACCTGTCTGAAGGAAACTTCATCAAGGGTTCATGCGCGGGAAAGGTGGACAAGAAGAAAACCCCACCCTGCCCGGTATTGCGCACTGTGTTTTTCCTTCCAACACCGCGCGCCTCAACTTAAACAGGGATTTCAGGCAACTGCCCTCATCCGGGGGCGTCCTACCCAACATGAAAAGCCCCAGACAGAACATGCGATTTCCAAAACGACAACATCGAGAGTTCAAGAGCATTGTGCGCAGGTTCCGCAACGAGTTTTCGCTGTTCGTGCTGGAACAAAGCCGCGGACAGGTGCTGTGCGGGCCGATGAAGGGGTTTCGCTTTGTCGAAAACGCATTCTGGGGTGGGCATTCGGATACGGCCACGAAAATCTTTGGCCTGTATGAGCAGCAGAACCTGAAGGTGCTGAGCAACTCGGACAAGCCGGTGCTGGTGGATATCGGCGCGGCGGACGGCTTTTGGGGCGTCGGGCTGGTGGCCGCGGGGCAGTTCGAAAAAAGCGTGTGCTTTGAAGTTTCGGCAAAAGGCCGGGATGTGATCCGGGAAACAGCGGAGCATAACGGCGTGGGCGACCGTGTGACGGTATTTGGGGATGCGCTGACGGACACGGTTGAAAATATCGCAAGCGTGGCCCCCGACCCGGCGGACATCTTCTTTCTGATCGATATCGAGGGCGTTGAATTCAGTCTGATGACCGAAGATTTTCTGACGCATTACCGCAGGTCGGAGTTTCTGATCGAACTGCACCCCCAGATGGTGGAGGATGGCGATGCGAAACTGAAAGCGATCGAAGCGTTCTGCGCCGGGTATTTTGATGTCGCCTATGTGGACGGAAGCGTGCGCGACACGTCCGAGATGGATGAGATTATCCGGTTGGGGGATGATTTCAAATGGCCGATCCTGTCCGAGGGGCGCGGTTTTCCGATGCAATGGTTGCATTTGGTGCCGCGCGGGTGAGGTGTGGTTTCGGCGATTGACCCGCAGACCCGAGGGCCGCGAACGGCCAGAGCCCCAATGGCGCAAGCGCTGATACAACCGCCCAACCAACCCTGCCCTACGGATGTCGCGACGGGCTAGACAAACGCTGCGATCAGCAGGACCAGCCCGGTCAGGCCAATCAGCGCGTGAGAGACCAGCTTCAACCCTTTTGTGTTCCTGTTCTGCAACCCCTTGGCATAATGGGTATTGGCGAATTCCCCGTCGATATCAGAACGCAGATTGACCAGATCATCCAAAGTGGCCCCGCCCGCCAGAATGCCGTAGGCGGTTGTGGCGATGACCAGAATGGCCTGAGCCAGCGCATAACCGTCGGGCGCAAAGCTGATGATGGCGGCGATACCGACAAAGCAGAACAGCGTGGTGCGCATGATGACGTGGTAGTCTTGAAACCGGCTGATGGCGTATTGCGCCCGAAGTTGCGCGTCCATGGCAATCCCTCCGTTTATCAATTGATTGGAATGCCGGGAGTGTATCACTGTTTGCCATTTTCCCGAAATTTGAACACCACCCCGTAGGGCAGGCTTCAGCCCGCCACCGGATACAGCCGATCCATGCGCAGTGGATTGGGGTCGGGGAGATGGCGGAGTGGAGGATTGGCGGGCTGAAGCCCGCCCTACGGCATATTAAACCCGATTGGGCGACAGAACAGAGGGCAGCGCCGGCCCGAGGGGGTGAGGCCCGTCTCGGAAACGGTCCAGTGGACCGCTTCAGGGCCGAACGGGCGGAGCCCCGGGGAGCAAACGCGCCGCCCGTTTTGCCGGAGGCAAACCTCTGGTTTGACGGGGGCGGGTCATGCCGGAGGCATGCTTTCAGCATGACGCGGCCCGGTGATGCCGCCGGGTGGGTGGGTTGACTTGACCGCGGCACAAAGCAAAAAAATAGAAATAAGCTCTTGCTGCAGCTATTTTTTTCGCGCTCAATCAGCTGATTGAGACAGAACCTGTTCGAGCAAATACATGAGTGAACAATTTTTTGACAAAGGCACGGCTATGGAGGGATTGCTTCCAAAAGAGTTCGCTTATTGCCTAGGGCTCTATCTACAAACCTGCGCTCACATTGAACTTTGGGTAAGTGCGCTGATTGTTTGCCTTGAAGGATTGAAGCCAGAAAACAAAGACTGGTTTGATCGGTACTGCCAAGTTCGAAAGCTCCCTACAAAAGAACTCATCAGAGAATTGAAAAAGTCTAGCGAACTCGCCAAAAAATTTGGATTCGATGAAGACTTGTCAGCGTTATCAGATTGGATAGGAAGGTTTGTTGGTAACCGACATATGGCCGCGCATGGCGCTTTTTTCGGATCGCTGAACGGTTTCCTTCGTGTTGACTATGTGACGAACACTGGCTCGAGAAAGGACCCTATCTTCAAACGTTCAACAAGTGCCGTGACAAAAGAAAGTATTGACGAAGTACTAGCAGACGCAGATCGAATCTACCTCATCGTTCTTGGGATGATTGGCCGTATCCAAGAAGATTTGCCAATTAGAGTACATCGAGCGATCGTGCCGATAGTAGAGCACCCTACTTAGGAAACTCGGTCGCTCCCCCCCAACCGTGTGGGCACGCAGGTTGGCTGCGCCAACCGCTTTCGCCCACCGTCACTAAAAATGGACAGCCTTAGCTGTCCATTTTTAGTGCTGAAATAAACGCCTCCTGCGGGATATCGACCTTCCCGAACTGGCGCATCTTCTTTTTCCCCGCCTTCTGCTTGTCCAGCAGTTTGCGTTTCCGGGTGGCGTCGCCGCCGTAGCATTTGGCGGTCACGTCCTTGCGCAGGGCGGACAGGGTCTCGCGGGCGATGACCTTGCCTCCGATGGCGGCCTGGATCGGGATTTTGAACATGTGGCGCGGGATCAGGTCCTTGAGCTTTTCGCACATCGCGCGGCCCCGCATCTCGGCCCGGTCGCGGTGAACCATGGTCGACAGCGCGTCGACCGGTTCGTCATTCACAAGGATCGACATCTTGACCAGCGCGTCCTGACGGTAGCCGGTCATCTGGTAGTCAAAGCTGGCATAGCCCTTGGTCACCGATTTCAGGCGGTCGTAGAAGTCAAAGACGACCTCGTTCAGGGGCAGGTCATAGACGACCATGGCGCGCTGGCCCGCATAGGTCAGGTCCATCTGGATGCCGCGGCGGTCCTGGCAGAGTTTCAGCACGTCGCCGAGATATTCGTCGGGCACCAGAATGGTCGCCTTGATGCGCGGTTCCTCAAGGTGGTCGACCTTGGACAGGTCGGGCATGTCGGCGGGGTTGTGCAGCTCGATCATCACGCCGTCTTTCATGTAGACGTGATAGATCACGCTGGGCGCGGTGGTGATGAGGTCGATATCATATTCACGCTCGATCCGGTCGCGGATGACCTCGAGGTGCAGCAGGCCAAGGAAACCGCAGCGGAAACCAAAGCCAAGCGCGGCCGAGGTTTCCATCTCATACGAGAATGAGGCGTCGTTCAGGGCCAGCTTTTCGATCGCGTCGCGCAGGTCTTCGAATTCGGCTGAATCCACCGGGAAGAGGCCGCAGAACACCACCGGCTGCGCCGGTTTGAAGCCCGGCAGGGCGACTTCGGCGCCACCCCGGTCATTGGTGATGGTGTCGCCGACACGGGTGTCGCGGACCTGCTTGATCGAGGCGGTGAGAAACCCGATCTCACCCGGGCCGAGACTGTCGATCATCTGCATTTCCGGGCGGAAGACACCGACGCGGTCGACATGGTGCAGAGTGCCGTTCGACATGAACTTGACCCGCATCCCCTTTTTCAACGTGCCGTCCATGATGCGGACCAGAACGATGACGCCCAGATAGGCGTCGTACCACGAATCCACCAGCATCGCCTTGAGCGGCGCGTCCAGATTGCCCTGCGGCGCGGGCAGTTTGTGCACGATCGCTTCCAGCGTCTCGTGGATGCCCTGCCCGGTCTTGGCGCTGACCCGGATGGCGTCGCTGGCGTCGATGCCGATCACATCCTCGATCTGCTCGGCCACGCGGTCACAATCGGACGCGGGCAGGTCGATCTTGTTGAGCACCGGCACGATCTCATGATCGGCGTCGATGGCCTGATAGACGTTGGCCAGCGTCTGCGCCTCGACCCCTTGGGTGCTGTCCACGACCAGCAGCGAGCCTTCGACCGCGCGCATCGACCGGCTGACCTCGTAGGCGAAATCCACGTGGCCGGGGGTGTCGATCAGGTTCAGCACATATGTCTCGCCATTATCGGCGGTATAGTCGATGCGGACGGTGTTGGCCTTGATGGTGATGCCACGCTCGCGCTCGATATCCATGCTGTCGAGCAGCTGTTCCTTCATGTCACGGTCCTGCACTGTCCCGGTCTCTTGAATGAGCCGGTCAGCAAGGGTGGATTTGCCATGGTCGATATGCGCGACGATGGAGAAATTGCGGATATGAGCGAGGTCTGTCATGGAGTGGGGATATGTAGAGGAATCGTGGGTTGGTCAAGGCATCATGTTAGCCGCAGCCTAGCAAGTTATTCGTATAAAATGGGGGTCCGATGATTGCATTTGACGATCTAGTTTTTCAGCAAGCAAGAACGGTCGCAAGTAGAGAGAGCTTGCGCGCTTTAGGTCTATCCAGAACACCGGTTCGATCGAGTGTTGTCAGCGAAAAAGAATTCGATGAGTGGTTGCTTGTTGTTCTACGTGCACTGGTCAATTGCGTAGCTGGAGATGAAGACTCAAGTTTCTTCGCTTTGGAGCATGTGAGGTGGCAAAAAAAGCCAGTAAGAACACATCGAGCACAGGGCCTTTGGCCGACATGGATTCCTTAGCCCGATTTTCAGAAGAAGTGTTACTTGGTATCTGCGCCCCGGGTTTCAGCATTATTTCCGATCAAGATGATGCGGTGGCTGCACTTGCAGACGGGATTTCATTAATCTTAACCGGTTCTTCTGGTTGGGAATCTCTCCGCTATAGCAACAACGAACTTATCCATTTTGTGCCGGAAGCTGACCTCGACTTCAATGTGCCGCTTTGGGCCAACAATGACGCTACAGCAGAAGAGCCTGATCAATGGGTACTCTCCAATCAGCCCGAATATCTACCGCTATTAAGCTACTGGAGTTACGACGAACCAGAATGGGCATTTTGGCAAACTTGGTATCGAGGATTTGTGGATGGCTCGCCAGTTGATTTGGAACTCCAGCGGAGAGTAGCTCAGATTCACGATACAATTTGGAAAGACGGACCTAAAGCGGTTTCAGACGAAATCGAAAAAATTCGGGCGCGATGGGAAGTCGAGAAAGCCTTATCGGACATCAAAGGCAGCCTGACGGTTCGAACCTCAGCACGCCACGGTATCGGAGGGAACAACCCTCCTGAGAGCATCGAAGATGAACGTTTGTCCGGCGCTATAACCTTGATCTGGGAAGCTGCCGAAGAACTCTCGACGGCTTTGGAAGAGGAATGCCCTGCTCGTGAGTGGATTGAAGCAATTCTGGGCAAACTCAAAGCTGGATTGGCAGGATTCCTAAAATGGTGTGCAGGCAAAGGCGATCTTACGGTAGATACTTTGATCAAGTGGGGTATTCCTGCGACAGGAGCAGGGTATGCTGCAAATTATCCAGAGAAAATTGAAGCGTTGATCAAAGCCATCGAAGACTGGCTGCCGTTCCTGTCCTGACCGGTGCCGGGCTGAAGCCCGGCCTACGGGGGTGGTGGGGATGTATCGTTTCCGGACCGTGTAATCACTTTTTCGCAACGTATGATTGATCCGCGCGCCCGTTTGATTCATACTCCGCCGCAGACCGAGAGGGGCGTCAGACCCGTCCGGGCAGGCAAAAACGAGGCTCGAGTATGAAACAGTTCCTCATTATCGCATTTTGTGCGGCATCGCTGACGGCGGTGGCTCAGGTCGCGGATGCGGCGCAGATCAGGCAGGCGTGCATGGCGTCGGACCGCTCGGCCGCGACGCGGGACCGGTGCAGCTGCATTCAGCGCGTGGCGGATCAGGCGTTGACGCGCAGTGATCAGAAGACCGTGGCGAAATGGTTCAAGGACCCCCATCAGGCGCAGGTGCTGAAGATGTCGAAATCCGCGCGCGATGATGCGCTGTGGGATCGGTACCAGAACTTTGGCCAGATGGCGCAGGCGATCTGCAGCTAACCCGTTCAGAATGCTTGACCTGATCCACGCTGCGCCCCAGAAAGGCGCAGCGAAAGGTGTATTGCATGGTAATGAAAGGGCTGACCCTGCGGGGCCTTGAAGTGTTCGAGGCTTTGGCGCGGACGGGATCGGTGGCACAGGCTGCCGAGATCACGGGGCTCAGCCAGCCATCCGTATCGCAGCAATTGCGCAATCTGGAAAACGCGCTGGGGACCGAATTGGTCGATCACGGGCGGCGACCGATGCGGCTGACGCAGGCGGGGCGCAGTTTCCTTGCGCGGGCCGAGGCGGTTCTGGCCGAGCTGCACATGGCCCAGAGCGAGCTGTCGGTCATGGATCTGGGGCATCTGACCACGCTGTCGATCGGGCTGATCGACGATTTCGACAATGATCTGACACCGCGGCTGGCCACCTTGCTGGCCGACAGCCTGACCCGGTCGAAATTCAAGCTGATCACCCTGTCGAGCCTTGATCTGTTCGAGGCGCTGGCCGAGCAGCGCCTGCACATGGCGGTCACCGCCCATAGCGGCGAAGTGCTGGAGGGGGTGGTCGAATACCCGCTGGTCCATGATCCGTTCATTCTGGTGGCGCCGCAGGGATCGGGCGGGGTCGAGGCCGTGCAGGAGCGGCTGCCGTTTCTGCGCTATGCACGCGAGCAGCTGATCAGCCGCCAGATCGAGGCGCATCTGGCGCGCCGCTCGCAGGTGTTCGAGGAACGGTTCGAGATCGGCTCGCACATGGCGCTGATGGCCATGGTGGCGCGGGGTCTGGGCTGGGCGATCACCACGCCGCTGGGCTTTATGCGCGCGGCGCGGTTCCATGAGGGGCTGGAGGCGCACCCTGCCCCGTTCGGAGAGTTCTCGCGCAACATATCGCTGCTGGCGCGCACCGAGTGGTCCGATCAGGTCCCGCAGGAGGTTGCGGGCATGACCCGGCGTCTGATGCAGAACCAGATCGTGGACCCGGCGGTTGCCAAGCTGCCCTGGCTGAGCGGCCAGTTGCGGGTGACCGGCGGCTAGGTGTCCAGATGGGCGGCAAGCCCGTCAACCGCCGCTTCGATCAGGTCCAGCGCGCCGTCGAAATCCCGCGTGTAATACGGATCGGGTACGTGATCGGCACCGGTCTGAGGGGCGAAATCCGTTAGCAGGCGAACCGGCGTGCCGTTGCCCGGCGGGCGCAGGTCTTCGATATCAGCGATGTTTTGGGCATCCATACCGATGATCAGGTCGAACCGGTCGAAATCAGCAACGGTGAACTGGCGCGCGCGCAGGTCGCCGAGGTCAATGCCTCTGCAGTTTGCAGCCTTCTGCATCGGGCCATAGGGCGGATTGCCCGCGTGCCAGCCCATGGTTCCGGCACTGTCGGTTGCATGATGCGGTGCGCGGGCGCGAAAGACGCCCTCGGCCGCGGGAGAGCGGCAGATATTGCCCAGGCAGACAAAGAGGATACGGTGTGTCATGGCCAAGGTGTAACGCGCGGAGGGGATATGGGAAAGATCGTCATTCTGACCGGGGCCGGGATTTCTGCTGAAAGCGGGCTGAGCACCTTCCGCGACGAAGGCGGGCTGTGGGCACAGCACCGGATTGAGGATGTGGCCACACCCGAGGGCTTTGCCCGCGATCCCGCCTTGGTGCAGGGGTTTTACAATGCACGCCGCGTTCAGGCCGCCGCCGTGCAGCCCAACGCGGCCCACATGGCGCTGGCCCGGTTGCAGCAGGGCTGGCACGCAGAGGTCGTGATCGTAACCCAGAACGTAGACAGCCTGCATGAAGCAGGCGGTGCGACGGGTGTCATCCACATGCATGGCACATTGGCGGGTGCCCTGTGTTCCGGGTGCGATCATCGCTGGCCCGCCCTGCCCGAGATGGCCGTCGCCGAGCCGTGCCCCGCCTGCGGCCAGCCCACCGCCCGGCCCGATGTGGTCTGGTTCGGCGAGATGCCTTATTACATGGACGACATCTACGACCACCTTGCCAGCGCGTCGATCTTTGCCGCCATCGGCACCTCGGGTCAGGTCTATCCGGCGGCGGCCTTTGTTCACGAGGCGCAGGCGGCGGGTGCGCGGACGGTCGAGATCAATCTGGAGCCGACGCCCGGGCCGTCGGGCTTTGACGAGCGCATTGTCGGCAGGGCATCCGAAACGGTTCCGCGATGGGTCGGGCAGCTTCTTGCGGGAAATTCTTAAGCTACAGACAACGCTGGCTTAATTTGTGTACACTATCTGCAATAGCGACTGGAGGATGTGCCATGACTGATCAAGACCCCCGCACCGGTGAAATCCTGGATGACAGCAGCATGGCCGGGCGTGACATGCTGGGGGAACAGCTGTCCAGCCTGTGGTGGACTTTTCTGCTGCGCGGGGTGCTGGCCGGGCTTGTGGGCATCGCGGCCCTGTTCTGGCCATCGGGCAGCATCGCGCTGCTGCTGCGGCTGGTCGGTGTGTTGCTGATCCTCGACGGTGGGCTGACGCTTTTGGGTGTTGGCCGTCGCGGGGTGCTGGGAGGTGCTGCGATCGGCGCGCTTCTGATCGGGCTTGTCCTGCTGATCTGGCCGGAAGGCACGGTGAAACTGGCGTTTTTCCTGTTGGGCGCATGGGCGCTGATCATCGGGATCGGATCCTTGGCGGCTGCCGGGCAGATGCATCCAAGTGACCCGCAACGCGGTTCCATGCGCGTTTCGGGATTTGTCGCGCTTGTCGTCGGGCTTGTCCTGATGATCTGGCCTGCGGTGGCGCTGGTTGCGCTGGGCTGGGGTATCGCATTCTCGGCGCTGGCCATGGCCGCTGTCATGTTCTGGCTGGCCTCGCGATTCCATCAGGCGGGCGACCGTGTCGGCCTGAAAACCATCAACAAATAACGCCATCCGCGGCCGCATGGAAAACAGGCCGGGCAAAGCCCGGCCTGACGCATAGATGAGGGCTGCCGCGCGGCCCGAAGACAGGCGTTGCCTTAGTTCGAATGTGATCCGTGGCCGCCTTTGTCCTGACGCTCCAGATCCACGGGAATCTCGATCTCAACCTCGCCTGCCTTTTCAAAGATCAGCGTGACCGGCACCTTGGCGTCCTGTTCGAACGGGGCCGTCAGCCCCATGAACATCACATGGTCGCCGCCGCGTTTCAGCATGTGGGTTTCACCGGCTGGAATGGCAAATCCTTCTTCGACATGCACCATCTTGGCCACGCCGTTTTCATCGACCTGGTGCGTGTGCAATTCAACACGCGCTGCCGCGTCCGAGGTTACACCGATCAGCCGGTCATCCGCGTCACCCTGATTATGGATCATCATGAACGCAGCACCGGCGATGGCGGTCTTGCCCGAGGACCGGGCATAGGCGTCGTCAACCGTGATGGTGCCTTCGGCAAAGGCGGGGATGGCCAGCGACACGGAGGCCAGGGTTGCGAGCAGAGTGGTTTTGAGGGACATCGTGCCTCTCCTGTATAAAGGTTTGAAAAGGGTGGGTTTCAAACGCTGACAGGAGGCGCGCGGGCCGGGGTTGCGGGAACCGGAAGGGCGATCTGGTTGCCCAGATGCCGCAGCGGTGCTGGTTGCGCCTGTTCCGGCGCGGCTGGCAGTGCCTGTTCGGCAACCGCAACGGCCCCCAGCAAGGATATTGCGTAGTCCGGGCAGTAATGCGGCGGGGCGGTCGGTTGCCCGTTTTCGTCCATATAGACGACAACCGGGCCGGTGCCCGTACACAGCACCATCTGACCCACCGCCTTGTCCATACCGCGCGACATGGCCAGCCCCTGCCCGGTCAGAACCAGCAGAAGGGTTAGCACATAAGGCAGAAATCTGGTAACAGAAGGTCTCATTCTGACCCAGCTATAGGTCAGCAACGGGAAAAGCTTCAAGCGCCAAAGGGTCGCGCTTGAAGCTGTTTTTCAATAATCCAGTCCGGGTCTTTTCACCCTGTCTGTGGTGAAGCTGGTATGGGACCGGTTCACCCAGCGCTGCATCCGCGTGCAGGTTGCAATTGCCTTGCGGAATACCGCGGCCAGAAACAGGAAAAGATAAAAACTTTTTAACGTCATAATGTGGCCCCCGCCTGATGGATGACAGTGACGTTAGGTCAGATTCGGAAACCTGTATGTGAAGAAGTTCACCAATGGCGAAAAATTAGTTCCAGATTGAAAACAATGGAGGCCGAAAGGGACTGGCCCAACAGAAAAGGCCCCGCACCGATAGGGTGCAGGGCCTGAAATACTGTTAAGTGAAAGACCTTAGGCCGAAGCTTGCGCCTTGGCGATTTCTTTCTTCACTTTCAGAGCATTTGCCGACAGCTCATCGTCCTTGGCTTTGGCCAGGAACGCGTCCAGACCACCGCGGTGGTCAACCGAACGCAGCGCAGCCGCCGAGATGCGCAGCTTGACGCCACGGCCCAGAGTTTCGGACTGCAGGGTAACGTCGTTCAGGTTCGGCAGAAAACGACGACGAGTTCTGTTTTTGGCGTGGCTGACATTGTTGCCAGTCATCGGGCCTTTTCCGGTCAGTTCGCAACGGCGCGACATGGTTTCTTCCTTTGTTTCTGGAGGCCGGGCTAGATACCCGCGGCCAAATCACAAGGGGCGCAACCCGAAGTCGCGCCCGAAAACTGGTTGGATGCGTGTAGTGGGAATCGCGCGGAGGGTCAAGACGGGCTGCGCGAAATCTTTCATTTTGCCTGCCATGCAGGAATGGCCCGGACGGGCCATGCCGTTGGCGAGAGTATTTGGCAAAAGGTGAAGCGGCCATGACGGCCCTTCAGCCGAGCGTGTCCAGAAGTTGTCCGGCAGCAACCGCCGGGCTGAGTCGTCCCTGCGAGACTTCGTCATTCAGGCGCTCCATCTCGGCGCGGGCCTGCGGTGTATCGAGACGGGCGAGAAGGGCGTGGCGGACCTCCTGATCGAACCAGTAGCGGGCCTGGGCAGCGCGGTTTGCCTCCCAGATACCGGTGTCGCGGCGCCATTGGGTCAGGGTTTGCATTTCGTCCCAGGCCTGTTCCAGCCCGTGTTCTTCGACGGCGGAAACGGTCATTGCCTTGGGGAAGCCTTCGGGGTCCTGCGGGCGTTTGCGCAGCAGCCGCAGTGCGCCGGCATAATCCGCGCAGGTGCGGGTGGCGGTGGCTTTCAGGTCGCCATCGGCCTTGTTGACCAGAATGATGTCCGCCATTTCCATGATGCCGCGCTTGACGCCCTGCAACTCGTCCCCACCCGCCGGGGCCAGCAGCAGCAGGAACAGGTCTGACAGTTCGGACACCACAGTTTCCGACTGTCCCACGCCCACGGTTTCGATCAACACCACGTCATAGCCTGCGGCCTCGCACAGGGCGATGGCCTCGCGGGTGCGGCGGGCGACGCCGCCAAGGTGGCTCTGGCTGGGAGAGGGCCGGATGAAGGCGTTGTGCTCGCGGCTCAGGCGTTCCATCCGGGTCTTGTCGCCCAGGATCGAGCCGCCCGAGCGGGCCGAGCTGGGATCGACCGCCAGAACCGCAACGCGCAGCCCCTGCCCTGTCAGCATCATGCCAAAGCTTTCGATGAAGGTGGACTTGCCCACGCCGGGTGTGCCAGACAGACCGATGCGCAGCGCCTGACGCCCCGAACCGGCAAGCTGTGCCAGAAGGTCGCTGGCCTGTGCCCGGTGATCGGCGCGATTGCTTTCAACAAGGGTGATCGCACGCGCCAGCGCCCGGCGCTCGCCCTTCAAAATTCTGTCGCTCAGGCTGTCTGTCTGCATTCTTGTCCCGTTCCTAGAGGCAGGAACAGTTGCCGTGCTTGGGGGGCGTTTGTCCAGACCGGAGGCGGCAGGAAGTGCGAAGATCGCGCAGCCTGCGTCATTTCGTGCGGGGCGATTTGCTGATGTGCGCGCGGAAACTGGACGCCACCTGCGGGATCGCGGATAAGGGCCGGATGACCCTACGCCTGCCTATAGACGATGCCATACCCGGCCTGCTGGACGCCCTGCGGACGCAGGGGCGGGCCGTGCTGCAAGCACCGCCCGGTGCGGGCAAGACCACGCGGGTTCCGCTGGCGATGCTGGAGGCGGGTCTGTGCGGCGGCAGGATCGTGATGCTGGAGCCGCGGCGGCTGGCGGCACGGGCCGCGGCAGAGCGGATGGCAGAGACGCTGGGAGAGCGCGCGGGCCAGAGTGTTGGCTACCGCGTGCGGGGCGATGCGAAAGTGTCAAAAGACACAAGGATCGAGGTGGTGACCGAGGGCATTCTGACCCGAATGCTGCAATCGGACCCTGACCTGCCGGGCATCGGGGCGGTGATCTTTGATGAATTCCACGAACGTTCATTAAACGCGGATCTGGGGTTGGCCCTGTGCCTTGAGGTCACGGGCGCGCTGCGGGACGATCTGATTCTGCTGGCCATGTCGGCCACATTGGACGCGGACCCGGTGGGGCGCCTGATGGCCGCGCCGCTGGTTACGTCGGAAGGGCGGAGTTTTCCTGTCGAGATGCGCTGGCTGGACCGGCCATTGGGGCCTCAGGCACGGCGGCTGGATGCATTGGTCGATCTGGTCGTTGAGGCCGAGCGCGAGACCCGCGCCACCGGTGGCGGGATCTTGGTGTTTCTGCCCGGTGAAGGTGAAATCCGGCGGGCTGAAGCAGCCCTGACCGGACGCCTGCCCGCCAGTTGCACGGTGCGCCCGCTGTTCGGAGCCATGCCCTTTGCGGCCCAGCGCGCAGCGATTTCCCCGGTTGAGACCGGGCGCAAGGTGGTGCTGGCGACGTCGATTGCCGAAACCTCGCTGACGATCCCCGATATCCGGGTGGTGGTGGATATGGGGCAAGCGCGGCGGGCACGGTTTGATCCGGGCTCGGGCATGTCCCGACTGGTGACCGAGCGGGTGACACGGGCCGAGGCCACGCAACGCGCGGGTCGTGCGGGCCGTGTGGCAGAGGGGCTGTGTTACCGGCTGTGGTCAAAGGGGGAGGATGGCGCGCTGGCCGCGTACCCGCCTGCCGAGATTGAAGCCGCCGATCTGACCGGGCTGGCGCTGGAGCTGGCGCTGTGGGGCGCGGATGCCGCCGATCTGGCCTTTCTGACCCCGCCACCCGAAGGCGCGATGGCCGAGGCGCGCGCCCTTCTGGCGATGCTGGGCGCGCTGGACGGCAAGGGGCGGATCACCGAACACGGGCGGGCGCTGGCGGCGCTGCCGTTGCATCCCCGGCTGGGGCATATGCTGGTGCGGGCCGGACCGAGTGCCGCGCCTTTGGCCGCCTTGATGGCCGAGCGCGACCCCCTGCGCGGCGCGCCGGTGGATATCGCCTTGCGGCAAGAGGCACTGCGGGATGTGCGCACCTTTCAGCGCAACCGGGTCTGGCAGGTGAACATGGGCGCCGTGGATCGGATCAATGCCGAGGCCAAGCGGTTGAGGAAACAGGCCGGAAGCAAGACGGACGATCTGAGCGCTGCTGCCATGGCCGCCCTCGCCTATCCCGACCGTATCGGGCAGCGGCGCAAGGGCAATGCGCCGCGTTATGTGTTGTCGGGGGGCAAAGGTGTCGTGCTGGACAGCGGCGATTCGCTGGCGGCGGCGCCTTTTCTGGTTGTCACCGACACCGATGGAAACCCGCGCGAGGCAAAGGTGCGGATGGCCACCCAGATTTCGGAACGCGAGATCCGCGAACTGTTCGCCGACCAGATCCATTGGGCCGAGGTTTGCGCCTGGTCAAAACGTGAGCGGCGGGTTGTGTCACGACAGCAGGAGCGGTTTGGGGCGATCACGCTGGACGACCGCATCTGGAAGGATGTCCCGGACGCCGCCGTGGCGCGTGCGATGCTGGACGGGGTGCGCGATCTGGGATTGCGGCTGGACGGGGCCACCGCACGGCTGGCCGCGCGGGTGGAACTGGTGCGCGCCGACGGGGTGGACCTGCCCGACTTTTCGGTCGAGGGTCTGATGGCCGAGCTGGACGACTGGCTGTTGCCGATGCTGTCCGGTGTCAAAAGCGCGGAGGACTGGAAACGGTTCGACCCGCTGCCCGCCTTGCGCGCGCGGCTGGACTGGGTCCAGACCCAGGAACTGGACCGGCGCGCGCCGGGATCGTTTGAAACACCCCTGGGGCGCAAGGTACCAATCGATTATGGCGCGGCGGTCCCCGAAATCTCGGTTCGGTTGCAGGAACTGTTCGGAGTGACCCGGCATCCGGTGGTTGGCGGACAGCCCCTGAAGATTACGCTGCTGTCCCCGGCGCAGCGCCCGATCCAGATTACCCGCGATCTGCCGGGGTTCTGGGCCGGGTCCTATGCGGATGTGCGCAAGGATATGCGGGCGCAATACCCCAAACATCCATGGCCCGAAGACCCGACACAGGCCGACCCGACGCTGAGGGCCAAACGCAGGCAGGAATAGACCCATTGCCGCGTTGCTTCCGGCAAGCGGCTCAGGCTTTCGGGGCTGTTGCACGAAATCTCACAAATCACAGTAGATTGACCGAAGAACCGGTCATAATCAGAAATAAGCGGACATTTCATTGAAGTCTGGCATTATTGTTGTTACGTCACACAGGTTTCGAAGACAGAAACAGGATTTGAAGAACATATCATGAGTGCTTGGCTGCAAAATATCTGGGAAGAGGTCGGACGCCCCTTATTCCTGCGTCCCCAAAGGGTGCAGTTTGCGGCCCTGTGCACGCGCAAGCACGAGGATCAGGACGAGGTTCTGCTGATCACCAGCCGCGAAACCGGGCGCTGGATCATCCCGAAGGGCTGGCCTGTCAATGGTCTGGACGGGTTGGAGACGGCCCTGCTGGAGGCGTGGGAAGAGGCTGGCGTGCGTGCAGAAGCGGTCGACAAGGAGCCCATCGGCCAATTCACCTATGACAAGATCTTCAAGGGGGGATCAGCACAGTCGGTCCTGACCCGCGTCTACCGGGTTTCCGTGCGAGAACTTGCCGATGATTTTCCCGAAGTGGATAAGCGCAAACGTCAGTGGTTTTCACCGGCAGAAGCCGCCAAACGGGTGCAGGAGCTCGAGTTGCAGGCGCTGCTGCGACAGATGTAGCCGTTTCGCAACAATTTGATGGCTGCGCGCTTGCCCCTGAACCGGGAAACCGTTAGCTGCGGGCGATCTGCGAAACTTTGACCAAGCCCATGTCTGACACAAATTCAAAACCGCGCTGGCAGTCGCTTGACAGCGACCTGCAACGCATCTCGCGCGTAGAAATCGCCAATCTTCATGTCGCCCGCCCGCTGCTGGCGCCGGGAATTGCACTGGCGTTCATGGTGCTTGCCGGATTGATGGCGGCGGTGCTGTTCGGTCGGGCCGACGGCACCTATATCGTCGTGGCTGCCGCCGCGTTCGGAGCCTATATGGCGATCAACATCGGTGCCAATGACGTGGCCAACAACATGGGTCCCGCGGTGGGTGCGAACGCGCTGACCATGGGCGGTGCCATCGTGATCGCCGCCGTTGCCGAAAGCGCGGGCGCTTTGCTTGCGGGAGGCGACGTCGTCTCGACCATCTCGAAGGGGATCATCGACCCGGCCTCGGTGCAGAACACCAATGTGTTCATCTGGGCCATGATGGCGGCGCTGATCTCGTCCGCCATGTGGGTCAATCTGGCGACCTGGATCGGTGCGCCAGTGTCGACAACGCATTCGGTTGTGGGCGGGGTCATGGGCGCGGGGATTGCCGCTGCCGGTCTGAGCGCGGTGAGCTGGGGCACGATGGGCGCGATTGCCGCCAGCTGGGTGATCTCTCCGGTTCTTGGCGGCGTGATCGCGGCTGGGTTCCTGGCGCTGATCAAGACCAAGATCCAGTATCAGGACGACAAGATCGCCGCCGCGCGGCGTTGGGTGCCGATCCTTGTGGCGGTGATGGCGGCAGCGTTTGCCACCTATCTGTCGGTCAAGGGTCTGAAGCGGATCGTGAAGATCGAACTGGAGGTGGCGCTGCTGATCGGTCTGGGCAGCGGCGTGCTGGTCTGGGCGCTGACGGTTCCCTGGGTACGCCGCAAATCCGAGGGGATGGAGAACCGGACCCGGTCGCTGAAAACCCTGTTCGGCCTGCCATTGGTGATATCGGCCGCGTTTCTGAGTTTTGCCCACGGCGCCAATGATGTGGCCAACGCGGTCGGCCCTCTGGCGGCGATTGTCCACGCGGCTGAGTTCGGAGATTTCGCCCAAAAGGTTTCGATCCCGTTATGGGTGATGATCATCGGCGCGTTCGGGATATCGTTCGGCCTGTTTCTGTTCGGGCCCAAGCTGATCCGGATGGTCGGCAGCCAGATCACCAAGCTGAACCCGATGCGGGCCTTTTGCGTCGCACTGTCGGCGGCGATCACTGTCATTGTGGCCAGCTGGCTGGGCCTGCCGGTCAGTTCCACGCATATCGCCGTTGGCGCAATCTTTGGCGTCGGGTTCTATCGCGAATGGCAGTCGGATCGCAGGCGGAAGCAGAACAATGGGAGAAACGCGACAGCGCAGAAGCTGGCCCCCGAAGAATTCCGGCGGCGCAAGCTGGTGCGGCGGTCGCATTTCATGACGATCATTGCAGCCTGGGTCGTGACCGTGCCCGCCGCCGCCGCCATGTCGGCCGTGATTTTCTGGATACTGACCGGCCTCGTCTGACGACCGGGATCAGAGCCTGATCTGTTCCGGGGACAGCGGATGATCAGGCGCGTGTTTGATCAGGTCAGACACTTTTGTGCACAGGGGGGTGGGCACCCCGGTCTCGTGTCCCAGCCGAATGATATGGCCCTGAAGGCTGTCGATTTCCGTTTGCCGCTCGGCCATCAGGTCATAGGCCATCGAGGTCCGGGCGGTGGGGTCGATGGTGAGCATCCGCGCCGCGATCCGGCTGAACAAAGGTGTCGGCAGGCGCAGGATATGCGGCGTCAGCCACGCCGGAAGCGGCGTTGTCGAGGCCACCGGATGCCCGGCCGCCTTGAGAACGGACAGCGCCTCGGCCATCTGGTCGGCCATGAGGTTGCGCCAGTCACGGCTGAGCAGCTGATCCACAAGCGGCAGGCCTGACAGCGCGTTCAGCGCGTTGTTCAGGTTGATCACCAGCTTGCCCCATTGCACCGCCTCGATCCGGTCACTTGCGATAACGGGCAGGTCCGGGCTGCTGAGGGCGGTGGCCAGGTCGCCGGGGCCGTTCTGGATCACAATTTCGCCTGATGTGGCCCGGTGATAGGTGGCGGGGCCGTTCGGGACCACGTTGAAGGGGACCATTCCCGCGCGCACATCGCGACCGGGCAGCGCCTTGCGCAGGGTCGCCGCATTCTCGATCCCGTTTTGCCAGGACAGGACGGGCGCATCCCGACAGGCGGCGTCCGCGATATGACCGGCCATATCCGCCGTTGCCCCGGATTTGACGGTGACAATGACCAGCTCGGCCTGATCCAGGCAGGCGGGATCCGTTCTGAGTGTCAGGGCTTCCGCCGCAACATGGTAATTGAGGCCATCGTAATTCGTGACCGTCAGCCCATGTTCGCGGATGGGGTCCAGTACACGGGCACGGCCCAGCAAGGTCACCGCATGCCCCGAGCGGGCCAGTAAACCGCCGCAGTAGCAGCCGATGCTGCCCGCGCCTGCGATGACAAGTTTCATGATACCCCCTCTGGTATACCAGAAAGGATCACCGCAAACGGACGGTTACACAAGCCCACCCGCCGCTGACGCCGCTCGCGGGCGGGCCAGCCGGGGCTTTGTGCGCTCAAGCTGTTCCGAAATGGCAATAAATTCGCGGTTATCCCCTGCCGGAAGGTGGAACGCGCCACTGACCCAATCGGCGCTTTTCCACTCATGAATCGCCGTCTCGATCTTTTCTTTCGAGGATGACACGAAATTCCACCAGATATAGCGATCCTTATTCAGGGTAGCGCCGCCCAGCAGCATCAGCCGCGCACCTTGCGGACCCGCTCGGGCCGACAACCTGTCACCGGGGCGGAACACCATCATGCGGCCTTCGTCGAATGTGTCGCCAGCAATCTCGATTGATCCTTGCGTGACATAGACACCGCGATCCTCATGGTCGTCGGGCAGCGGGAAAGTCGCGCCGGGGGCGAGTTCAACATCCAGATAAAAGGTCTCGGACAGCATCGTCACGGGGCTGGATTCGCCATAAGCAGTGCCGAGGATCAGCCGTGCGCTGACGCCCTTGTCTTGGATATGGGGCAGCGCGCCTTGCTTGTGGTGTTCGAACTCGGGGGTCATATCCTCATGCGTTTCGGGCAGGGCAAGCCAGGTCTGAATGCCGAACAGCTTGTGGCCTTTACCGCGCGTTTCTTCGCTGGTGCGCTCGGAATGGGTCACGCCACGGCCTGCAACCATCCAGTTGACCTCGCCGGGGTAAATCATCTGGTGAGTGCCGAGGCTGTCGCGATGTTCGAATTCGCCCTGATAGAGGTAAGTGACGGTTCCCAGCCCGATATGGGGGGGCGGACGCACGTCAATGCCGCCTTCGGTGACAAATTCTGCCGGGCCGACCTGATCGAAGAAGATGAACGGGCCAACCAGTTGGCGTTTGACCGAGGGCAGCGCGCGGCGCACCTCGAACCCGCCCAGATCGCGGGCGCGGGGAATGATGAGCGTTTCCAGCGCATTTTTTTCGGAGGCGCATTCGGGGTCATGGGTGGGGTTCCAACTCAATCCTGATCTCCTTTTTTGGTCCTGCGAGACGGCTTCATGTTCGCCCATGCTGAAGGTATTGGGAAAGTATCGCATGAAAAGTGCATTTTTGCACAATGATCGTGAAGTCCCTGGAGCGATTTGCAGATACTCACAAAGGCGTGGAATGGCGTATTTGGCACGCTCCTTCGCGACTCTCGGAATCATGAACAATCGTGCTATCTTTAGACATCGGGTGTCGCCGGTTCAGGGAAGCCAGTCGAAGATGGGATTCAACCGACAGGAGTGGATGCAATGGCCCGACTCGAAATCAACCGCCGCAAGTTTGTTGCGACAGGGATTGGTACACTTGCAGCCGGTATGATCGGCATTTTCACACCTGCGCACGCCGCCGGTCTTGCGCCGACACCGTCGATGCGGGGCGGGTCGAACAATTACAGGCCCGGTGCGCCGATCGTGAAGCGCATCGGCGGCGGCGGGTTCTGGATGACCGGCACCGTGCGGCGCGCGGGCGACGGAGCCCCCCTGCCCGGCCAGCGCATCCAGATATGGGCCCACACGACCGAGGGGCATGAACGTGACCAGCGCAGCCATGGGGCGACACTAACCGATGCGAACGGAGAATTCCGGTTGGAAATGCCTCAGATTGTGCCTGCTTTTGGTCAACCGCACGGGCATCTGGCCTATGACAGCGGTGAATTTGAGACTGTGTTCCTGCGCCCTGTGATGGCGAGCGCAAAGGACAAAAGCCTTGCTGCACATTTCGTGCTGCAACCTGTCTGACAGGTGTTAAAGCGCGTTGCGATCTGGGCGGCATTGATCGCCGCACTTCTGGCACCGGTCGTAGCAGCGGCTTTCAGCCCCTATCTGGCGTGGCGAGAGCCGGTTTACATCGTCGCCGGTTTCGCAGGCATCATCGGGATGTGTCTTCTTCTTCTGCAACCCTTGCTGGCCGGGCGTTGGTTGCCCGGACTTTCTCCGGTCAACAGCCGCCATTGGCACAGGCGGTGTGGCTTGGCCCTTGCTGCAAGCATTATGATCCATGTGACCGGCTTGTGGATCACAAGCCCGCCTGATGTGGCGGACGCATTGCTTTTCGTGTCTGCAACACCTTTTTCGACATGGGGGGTCATCGCCATGTGGGCGGGTTTTGCGGCGGCGGCAATGGGGAATTTTCGGCAGCGACTAAACTTGCGGTTTCGGGTCTGGCGCCTGGGCCATGCAGGACTGGCCATGGTAACCATTCTGGGTAGCGTCATTCACGCACTGTTGATCGAAGGTACGATGGAGACGATGACCAAGGTCGCTCTGTGCGCGCTGGTGGTATTGGTGAGCGTGGGAACACTCGCCAAGTTGCGGATTTGGGAGGTGCATCGGCGTTAAACCCCCGAGGCACGCTACCGGGTCCGCGTCAACCTGCCAGCCGCTTTGCATAGGTGGCGCGGGTCATCTCGACATCCTGCACGGTGATGCTGCCGACCTCGGGCATGGTCTGGGCCAGAACTTCCAGAATGATCGCGTTAAGCTCGGCCCGCGTGGCCTCATCCCGTCCGCGCATCAACAGCAGCGTGGCATGCACGAAGGTCTGCGGTTGCGTTCCGACGTAGGAATAGGCAATCGGCGCGGCGCGGATCTTGAGCGCTGAGGCGTCGATTTCATCATGTTTTGCGAGAACGGTATGCAGCCGCTCGCAAATCATCTGGAAATCATGGGTGTCGTCCAGAGATTTGGAGAATTCCAGGGTAACGTGAGGCATTGAATGCTCCGGGGGTCATGAGAGAGCCTGATGGCCCTCTCGAAACTGCAAGTTGATCTTAAACGCCCAGACACCAGCGTATTACGGCCTTTTGTGCGTGCAGGCGGTTTTCGGCCTCATCGAAGATGACCGAGTTCGGGCCGTCCATGACCTCGGAGGTTGCTTCTTCCTCACGATGCGCGGGCAGGCAGTGCATGAACAGCGCGTCGGGTTTGGCATGTGACATGAGTTCCGCGTTGACCTGATAGGGGCGCAGCATGTTGTGGCGACGTTCCTTGGCGGATTGGCTGTCATGCATCGAAACCCAGGTGTCGGCAACCACCAGATCCGCGCCCTCGACCGCTTTGTGTGGGTCCCGTTCGATGACGACTCTGGAACCCTTCTGGCGGGCAAACCCCAAGAATTCTTCTTCCGGATCAAGCTGGGCCGGGCCACTGAAGGTCAGATCGAAGCCGAATTGACCCGCCGCGTGCAGGAACGAGGCGCAGACATTGTTGCCATCACCGGTCCAGACCACTTTCTTGCCGGCGATGGGGCCGCGGTGTTCCTCGAACGTCAGCACGTCGGCCATGATCTGGCAGGGATGGGTACGATCGGTCAGACCGTTGATGACGGGCACGTCGGAATACTCGGCCATTTCGGTCAGGATGGTCTCATCGAAGGTGCGGATCATGATCATGTCGACATAACGCGACAGCACACGGGCGGTATCGGCAATAGTTTCGCCGTGACCCAGCTGCATGTCCTTGCCCGACAGCACCATGGTCTGGCCGCCCATTTGGCGTACACCGACGTCAAAGGACACGCGCGTCCGGGTCGAGGGCTTTTCGAAGATCAGCGCGACCATGCGGTCTTTCAGCGGCTGTTCGTCGTCAGGGGCGGCCTTGGGACGGCCCAGACGCGCCTGTTTCATCGCGCCCGCCTGATCGATCATGGACCGCAACGCGGTGGCATCGGTTTTGTGGATGTCGAGAAAGTGATTCATATCGCTTCGCTTTTGGCTGGTCGGGCGGTGGGGGCCAGCCCCCACACCCCCGGAGTATTTGGGAAAAGATGAAGCTCAGGCAGTTGCGAGCTGGGTTTCGATCTGATTGGCGGCCTTTTCGAGGCGGATCATGGCCTGGGCGATGTCATCCTCGGTCAGGGTCAGGGGCGGCAGCAGGCGGATGACGTTGTCGGCGGCAGGGACGGTGATGACCAGATTGTCATAGCCCGCATTGACCACGTCGATATTTGGCGCCTTGCATTTCAGGCCGAGCATCAGGCCCGATCCGCGCACCTCTTCGAAAACCTCGGGGTGATCGGCAACCAGACCTTCGAGTTTCTGGCGCAACAGACCAGCCTTGCGGTTGACACCTTCGAGGAAGGCGGGTGTGGCGACCTGATCGATCACCGCACAGCCCACGGCACAGCCCAGCGGGTTGCCGCCATAGGTGGAGCCATGCGTGCCTGCGGTCATGCCGGATGCCGCGTCTTCGGTTGCCAGCACGGCGCCGAGGGGGAAACCACCGCCGATGCCTTTGGCGACCATCATGATATCCGGGGTGATCCCCGCCCATTCATGGGCGAAGAGCCTGCCGGTACGACCGACGCCGCATTGCACCTCGTCCAGGATCAGCAGCAGACCGTGTTCGTCGCAAATGGCGCGCAGGGCCTTGAGCTCGGCATCGGGCACGGGGCGGATGCCGCCCTCGCCCTGAATCGGTTCGATCAGGATGGCTGCGGTATTTTCGGTGATGGCGTTGGTGACACCGTCGAGATCGCCAAAGGTGACGTGGACAAAGCCCGGCAAAAGCGGGCCAAAGCCTTTGGTCATCTTCTCGGACCCGGCCGCTGCGATGCCCGCCGACGACCGGCCATGGAACGAGCCGTCGAAGGTGATGATCTCAACCCGTTCGGGCTGGCCTTTGTCATAGAAATACTTGCGGGCCATCTTCACGGCCAGTTCACAGGCTTCGGTGCCGGAATTCGTGAAGAATACCGTATCCGCAAAGGTGTGTTCGACCAGCTTGTCTGCCAGTGCCTGCTGTTGCGGGATGTTGTAGAGGTTCGAGACATGCCACAGCGCGTGGGCCTGTTCCGTCAGGGCGGCCACCAGCGCCGGATGGGCATGGCCCAGCGCGTTCACCGCGATCCCTGCGCCGAGGTCCAGAAAACGTCGGCCATCCGCTTCAGTCAGCCAGGCGCCTTCGCCCTTTACAAATGACAAGGGCGCGCGGTTATAGGTCGGCAGAACGGACGGGATCATGGGATCATCCTTTTCGGGTCGTTTGAGCCTCGTGAGTGATACACTAAGGCCCGCTTCGTCAACAGATTTGGTGAGAATTGTGCCAATTTGGCAGGCACATGGGATCAAACAGGCCGATTACGCAGAGCGGCGTCGGCGTCGGAGCAACTGGATATGTGCGCGTTTGATCATGGCCGCTCTATAGACGTGAAAAGACAGCCTGAAAACCCCATTATTGCCGCAGGGTCAAAATTGCCACCGGATCATTACGCCGAGCGCCAGCGGTCGAGCTTGCCCATGCCGCGGGTGAAAGCCCAGGCAAGGATGCGGGGCATGCCTTTGGCGACAAGGGCATCGACGCAGTGAGACTGAAACTCTTCCAGCGATGCGTCGGGATGGCGGAACGCACCGTTTTCGTAACACAGCGAGCAGTAACGCGTGCTGCGCCCGCCGCCAGCTTCGGACCCGCCGCCCTGGGGGTCTTTTGACAGCGGCATGCCGCAACTTTGGCATTTGGGACCCATGGTGCTTGTCCTTGCAGAGAATAACTGTCTGACATAGGATCAAAACCATGGAGTTGAGTCAACGGTTTTGAAACATGCGGATCGGGGAACTTGCGCGGCGCAGCGGGCTGAGCCGTGACACGCTGAGGTTTTATGAACGCCAAGGGCTGATCCGGTCAGCTCCGGGGCCGGACAACACCAACAGCTATCGCGACTATCCCGAAGAAGCGCTGATCACGCTGGAGCAAGTTGCAGATGCACAGGCGGCAGGCATCAGCATTGCAGAGCTGGTCATGTTGCTGGAGCAGTTGGAAGCCGCCGATCCCGACAGCTTTGACGGCGAGGCGTTTTTGCAGGACCGGATTGACGAGGTCGAAGCACGGATCGCACGGGCAGAGCGGTTTTTGAACAGCCTCAAACAAGCCAAGGCGGCGCTGGCTGCCCCTCCGGTTTTGCGCTGAGCGCAGATTTGCGTCTTGCCAAGGCCCCCGTTTTGGCGCACCGCTTTCGCCCATGTTCACCCCGAAGGCGCAAAATCCTGCTGTGGCCGCAGGGCTGATCTTTGTCGCGACCGCCTTTATCGCGGCGACGACGCTGTTGGCCAAGGCGTTGGGGACGGAGACACTCGGGCCTCCCTTGCACGCGATGCAGATCAGTCACGGGCGGTTTCTGTTTGCTCTGTTTGCCATCCTGTCGGCGGTCGCAGTGCTTCGCCCCCGGCTGGGACGGCCCCATTGGGGGCTGCATGTCGGGCGAACCAGCTTTGGCTGGGCCGGGGTGACGTTGATGTTCGCGTCTGTTGCGTTCATTCCGATGGCGGATGCGACGGCGATTTCCTTTCTGAACCCTGTCTTTGGTATGGTACTGGCCATTCCGCTATTGGGGGAGCGGGTCGGCCGGTGGCGTTGGCTGGCGGCGGCCGTGGCCCTTGTGGGTGCGGTGATCCTGCTGCGCCCGACACCTGCAAGTTTTCAGCCCGCCGCCCTTCTGGCGCTGGCTGCGGCGGCGTTTATCGGGATGGAGCTGATCTTTATCAAGAAACTGTCGGGGCGCGAGGCTCCGATCCAGATTCTGCTGATCAACAACACGATGGGGCTGGTGATCGCTACGGTCGCGGTCAGCTTTGTGTTTCAAATGCCTACGCCGCAGCAATGGGTTGCACTGGTGGGGATCGGCCTGCTGATGGCCTGCGCGCAGGTTTGTTTCATCAACGGCATGGCACGGGCGGACGCGTCATTCGTGGCCCCGATCAGCTATGCCACGTTGATTTTCGCCGCGCTGTACGATTTTGCGGTGTTTGATGTGATCCCCGACCGGATCAGTCTGATTGGCGCGGTCACGATTCTGACCGGAGGGCTGATCCTGGTCTGGCGCGAGGCAGTAAACCGCCGGACCTGACAGAAAAAACCGTCCTTGCGGTTCAGGGGCGACCTTTGTGTCGCAAACCCCCATGAACGGCAAAGCAGCAGGCGCATTCTGGGCTGAGTTGATTTGCGAGTTTGTCATGCATGAACGCCGAATACCTGAATGGGTCCGCCACGCGCCTGCCCCATCAGTTCGCGATTTTGGGATTCTGGCCGGGATTGAAGCCATCGTGCGTGGCATCCTGATTTCAGTCTTTCCGCTGGCGATGTACCGGGCGCTGGGCGATGCCTCGTCCGTGTCATTCCTGTATTTCCTGATTGGCATCCTGTCCCTGCTGGTCGGGTTGATGGTGCCGTTCCTGATCCGTTTTGTACCGCGCAGATGGGCCTATTCCACCGGTTGTGTCATGTTCATCTGTGGTGCATCGCTGGCGATCGAGGGCAGCCCCGAGGCCGTGGTCGGCGCATTGGCCCTAAATACCATGGCCACGGTTGTCACTTTCATCTGCTTCAACACCTATGTGCTGGATTACATCAGCAAGATCGAACTTGGCCGGTGCGAGACCAGCCGCATGTTCTACAGCGCTTTGGGATGGACGGGCGGCCCAATGGCCGGTGTCCTGCTGATGGAGCTGTGGCACCCTGCCCCGTTTGTCATCAGTGCCGGTGCAGCGCTGGTCATGCTGGCGCAGTTCTGGCGCATGCGTCTGGGCAATGGCAAGCTGATCACCAAGGCCCGTGGTCCGGCCAACAACCCGTTGGCCTTTCTTCCCCGGTTCTTTGTTCAACCCAGATTGGTTGCCGGATATCTGTTTGCAATGATCCGGTCCTGCGGGTGGTGGATATATGTGGTCTACCTGCCCATTTTCGCCATCCAAAACGGGCTGGGAGAACAACTGGGCGGCATCCTTCTGTCGTGCACAAACGCCATGCTGCTGGCCGCCCCGTTGATCCTGCGCTGGGTCCAGACGCGGTCGCTCAGGTCTGCTGTTCGCATCGGGTTTGCCGCCGCGGGGGGCTGCTTCTTCGCAGCCGGATTGGTCGCGGGATGGCCGGTCGCCTCGGTCGCTGCGCTGGTTCTGGGGTCTGTCTGGCTGATCGTTCTGGATATCTGCGCCGGATTGCCCTTCCTAATGGCCGTGAAACCGTCTGAGCGAACCGAGATGTCGGCGATTTATTCCAGTTACCGCGATGTCTCGGGCATTCTGACGCCCGGTATTGCAGCTCTGGTCTTGCTGGCGGCACCGGTGGCCGGTGTGTTCGCGGCAGGCGGGATTGCTTTGTTTGGGGCATGGGCTGTCTCGGCCCGCTTGCATCCGCGGCTGGGCGAACCCAAGCCTGCCCTGTCGCCCGATAGGCTGGCAGAGCCCGGTTAAGCCTTAAGCCGATAGCCGGTACGCAGCATCTGCCAGGTGATCAGCCCGATGGCCAGCGTGGCAAAACCACAAACCGCCATGCCCAACCACGGAGAGCTGTCGGACACGCCGATCATGCCGTAACGCAGCCCATCGATCAGGTAGAAGACCGGGTTCAGGTGGGTCAGGCGGTTCAGGACAGAAGGCAGCGCCTCGACCGAATAGAAGGTGCCCGACAGGAAGGCCAGAGGTGTGACGATGAAGTTGGTGATCGCGGCCATCTGGTCGAACTTGTTCGCAAAGATCCCGGCAAAGAGGCCCAGCGCGCCCATGAATGCGCCACCCAGAACAACAAAGATCAGCGCAATCAACGGGTGCTGGGGCGCGATGGACAGCAAAACCAGCAACGCAATCGAAATCACCAGCGCGATCATCAGGCCACGGGCGATGCCACCGGCAAGATACCCCAGCAGGATCTCGAGCGGGGACAGCGGCGGCATCAGCGTGTCGACGATATTGCCCTGCACCTTGGCAATCACCATCGAAGAGGAGGTATTGGCAAAGGCGTTCTGGATCACCGTCATCATCAGGATCCCCGGTGCCAGAAACACCACAAACGGCACGCCCATGACGTCAGGGCGGCTGGGCCCAATGGCGATTGTGAAGATCAGCAGGAACAGGCCAGCCGTGACCAGAGGCGCCAGAACGGTCTGGGTCCAGACCGAAAGAAAGCGCCGGATTTCGCGCTGCGCCAGCGTGTAAAGCCCCATCCAGTTGACCGCTCCAAAGCTGCGTGCGGTCTGTTCTGCGGGATTCTGCATGCTTTGCCCTCAACCTGATTCGAAGACAGCTTGTAACTCGGGCCGCAGTGTTTAGAATAGGGGGCTGAGACGAATTCCCAAGGCGGCCCGAATCCGGGGCCGCTTTCCGCTTTTGAAAGGCTGACGATGTCCTGGACAGACGAGCGCGTAGAACTGCTGAAGAAGATGTGGGGCGAAGGCCAGTCGGCCAGCCAGATCGCCAAGGAACTGGGTGGCGTGACCCGCAACGCGGTGATTGGCAAGGTCCACCGCCTGGGCCTGTCCAACCGGACAGCAGGCGCAGCCCCGGCCAAGTCCGAACCGAAAGAGAAACCGGCACCCGCGCCCAAGGCCGAAGCCAAGCCCAGACCCATGCCAAAGACAGAACCGGCGCGCCCGGCTGCTGCTGCCGAGGCGAAACCCGCCGTTCCGGCCCGCCGCCAGATCATCCCGGCCGGTCAGCCGCTGCCGCCGCAGCCCTCGGCCAACGAGATCAGCCCCGAGGCGCTGGCCAAGGTCAACGAGATCGAGAAGAAAGCCAAGAAGCTGACGCTGATGGAACTGACCGAGAAAACCTGCAAGTGGCCCGTGGGCGACCCCGCGACCGAGGATTTCTGGTTCTGCGGCCTGCCGGTTGAAGCAGGCAAACCCTATTGCGAGGCGCATGTTGGCGTGGCCTTCCAACCCATGAGTTCGCGCCGCGACCGGCGGCGGTAGTTGCGAACACAAGAACCTAAATCATGTCTATGGAACGTGAAAAGGGCAGAGGCGTTGCATAGTCAAGAACGACGCAAGGCGTAACGGGCTCTTACACAGAAAACACCCTCGCTGAATGCTGCGAGGGTGTTTTAGTTCGGAGCGTCAACTTTGCGGACAATTAGGACACTGGGCCGTCAAAACTCTAGGTGAAAACTTGGTAGTGATATGATGCGCACGGTTGATGTAGGACGCGCTTGCCATCGACGCTTTCGATGACGCTTTCAAAAGTTTGCCGCATATCGGAAGCCACTGCTTCGTACTGTGAATACCGGTCAGGATCAGGTCGCACGATCTTATCCAAAAAGTACTCAAAAGTTGGGTACTCCCGGGTCAAAACATACTCATTTTTGGCCAACAAGCTGTAGCTTTGGTCTTTATCGAGTCGATTCAAAACGTTGTGGGAGTTTGTACGCACAGACGTCTCGTCTTCGACCATCCGAACTACGTCAAACATTGTTCCATACGGATAAGGTTCGACCACATGCAATCGACCGTTTTGCCTCAAAACCCGGCGAACTTCATCGAAGGCGGCTTCGTGCAGATTGGCTGGCACGTGATGTAGAGAAAAGAAGAAACAGGCCAACTGCTGTGAGTCTGTTTCCAAAGGCAAGTTTTCTGCCGTTCCTAGTCGAACATCAACGTCGGGTGGCAAGTTTGATTTCGCATTCGATACTTTGGCGGGGTCAATTTCGATGGCGGTTACATGTGCACCCTCCGCATGAAGTTGCTTTGAGTACACGCCATCCCCCGCTCCGATATCAACAACTGGGCGACCCTTCATCGAATACATGGACCGCAACAGCGCAATATGTGCCATGTGGATAACCTCCAATGCGACGGCGCGCACAACATTTCCAAACTAGCACAGAAACATAGTAAAGTCCGAATGGGTTCGAACCGGGCATTCTCTGTTAATCTCATGGGGGTCCGCTGAGCGGAGAGGGTGTGTGAAAACTCCCCTATTTTGACCGGACTGATGGTATAATTTCCGTATTCGGTACGGAGGTTGTTGATGACGCAATTTATCGAGGGTCTGGACCGGCAGCAGGC
>NZ_JBXWSL010000018.1:0-53574 GCF_059613425.1 Ruegeria sp. BHSA123
TCTCGGTGCATGAAACTGCGGACAGCCTGATCCTGATGCAGGGGGACACGCCGCTTTTGGGGGCTCCGCTGGGCACCAGCAGGAAAAAGCGCAAGAAAGCTGCGCTGAACACCTTTATCGGGGCCGCCGCCAAGGCGTTTGCAGATATCATCACGATGGCCATGGCCGCGCTGGGGGTTTATCAGGCGCTCGGAACCAAGACAGTCACGCGGGCCGGGGCCGGGATTGCTGTCAAATGCAGCGGCCCGATCAGCCGCCACGCCGGTGCAATCGCCAAGGCCGGAACGGCGGGCAGCGATCTGGCCATGATGAAGGCAATGCTGGGCGTCGCCAAGGCGTCCGTCGGGTTCACCAAACTTGCGGGCATCGTTCTGACCGACATGAGCGGCCTTGAAAAAGCCGCTGCGATTGCCACCTGCGTCGGCGGCATGACACTGGCCGTCGCCTCGGCAAGCGGGTCGTTCTGGCTGTCGATGCTGGCGATGGTAACCGCGGTTGCGATGTTCGTGATCGACACCGCCTTGGCGGTCGATACCTACAAAAAGTGGCAGGCAATCTGACCAGAGACATCAAAAGCCATACCGAGCGGCGTCGCGGATGGGCACCGCGGTGCCGTCGCGGCTGTTTGCCTAAGTGCTCATGCTTCTGAGAACTCGTTGATAGAAGGCGCCGTCCGCATCCTCATCTGCACGACTTGCGACCCATTCCAAATCCAAATTCAGTGCCCCTACGGGAACGATCTTCCGCGCGATTTCGGGCGGAGTGGTTTTGTCAGTCCTTCCATTCTTCCAATCGTGAAAGGCTGATGAGTATCGAACAACCGCCCCGCTGGTCGGCAAATCGAGCAACCCGCCCTCGGCAAAGAACATCAACCCGTCACCCATTTCTTCCCCGATGAGTTTGAGCCTGTTTCCCAAACGATGTTTGAGGATGGCCACAAACACTATCGCCGCGGAAAACGTGAATTTATCAACAAGCACAACAACCTGCTTGCTTGCGATTTGCGAGATCGCGTCTATCAAAGGCATAGTCAGAAGAAAATCGCCGCCGGTGTTTCCGCGAACGTCAATCAAAAGCATTCCGTTCGGACGGGCGCGCACGCGTTCCACCGCGGCTGAGACGGCTTTGTGCAGCGTTGTTTCGTTCGGAGCAAAAAAGCTCGGCAACGCTATTGATAGCCCAAGATCTTGCCAGTCCTTTATTTCCGCAAAAGTCTCAGGCACCCAGGTTGGATCATCCTTGCCGTGCTCATTTCTCGGGTAGAGCATCGATCCAGGAACAGTGTTTCCATTTGCCACTTTCAGATTGGTTATCTGCCCATTTTCGTCCTGCACACGGTACTCGGTCGTTCCACCGTTTGACGAAAAACCCAAACGTGCCAAGGCGTACGGCCAAGCCAAAAGAATCGGTCCGATGACTCGCTTCCTTTGGCATGTTCCCGCAAGAAACTGTTCCGCCTTTGCTTCAATCTGGCTCAAAGCTGCGCCGTTGACTGCAATCAGTTCTCCTCGCGGTGCAGTTATCTCTGGAAACGCGCCGACGAGTTGCACAGAACGCCCTACGCTCACGAACCTCAGCGGAAGCACTGTGATTGCATCGTTCGGGATAAGCCTTGTGTGCCCATTGTCGGGAAGTGCCAGTAGACGCATCGCGGACATCAAGAAGGCTTCGGTGGAGCCTTCCAAGGCGTATCGCCGGGTTTCACTAATGCAATTGTCTATCACCGCATATTCGATCTGCTGAAAGCTGGGATCGGTCGGCAAGACAGTTTCTAAAATTTGGTTTAGGTCTTCCGTGAGCGACATGCCTCACGATGCGCATGGCCACTCGTCAATGTCCAGATTGGGCTCACCTTGCCAACCGAGATTGAGTTTACCACTGCAGCTTTGGTCGGTTGGAATACTTGACATTCGTCCACATAAGAAAACGCCCGCCTATTGGGCGGGCGTACAAATCTTACAAACCGGGGTTCAGAACCGGTACAAAACGTAACAATTACGTTTAGCGGCGGATGCCCAGCTTTTTGATCAGGTCCTGGTAGCGCGCCTCTTCCTTGCCCTTCAGGTAGTCCAGCAGCTTACGGCGCTGAGCAACCATTTTCAGCAGACCACGACGACCGTGGTTGTCTTTCTTGTGGGTCTTGAAGTGCTCGGTCAGGGTGTTGATGCGCGAGGTCAGGATAGCAACCTGAACTTCAGGCGAACCGGTGTCGCCTTCTTTGGTTGCGAATTCTTGCATGACGCGTGTTTTTTCAGCGGCAGTGATCGACATCGGGGTCTCCTTTTAAGGTTAGGGTTGATGGCGCAGGCCGGGATGTCGTCCAGCACAGGCCCATGGAGAAGACCGCACCGATTCCGATGCGGATGGGCGCGTATAAGCGCATTTGACCCAAATGGCAAAGGGTTTCTACGGGCTCAGGCCATCTGCCCGTATTGCGCCAACTGGGCTTCGGTGATCAGCTGAATGTCGGCCGCTGTCATCCCTTCGGCACCATATACCTGCGCAACTTCCTGGCCATCTATGAAAACCCTTGTCAGGTTGGCGTTTTCGGCGTCGACCTCAACCTCGATTGCCGGGTCGGTCTCATCCTCCCACGTCACCAGCAGCTTGTCTTCGCCGGGTTGAAAACCCATCACGGTCACCTGATCGTCGCCGGGGTTCAGCACGATATCATCGGCCCCGGCTCCGCCCGTCACCACGTCTTTGCCGCCTGCCAGAATGGTATCGTCACCCGCACCGCCGTTCAGGAAATCCCTTTCGGCGGCACCTTCTTCGATCCCGAAAACAAAGTCGTTTCCGTCCCCGCCAAAGACAGTATCCTCACCTTCGCCACCGTTCAGAACATCATCCCCGAACCCGCCCTGCAACGCATCATCCCCTGCGCCGCCGTCCAGCCTGTCGTCGCCCTGACCGCCAAACAGTTCGTCCTCACCCGCACCGCCATCCAGAGTGTCGTCACCAAAGTGACCGTAAAGGGCGTCATCCCCGTCATCTCCGAACAAAAGGTCGCCATCCGCCTCACCGTGCAGGATGTCATTTCCCTGCCCGCCCGATATTTCATCCGCGCCGTCGCCCCCGTGCAGAACGTCGTTGCCCTTGGCACCGTTTATCGTGTCGTCCCCGCCGTAGCCGTTGATCTGATCGACACCGTCCTGCCCGGTAATCACGTCCGAACCATCGCCACCGGCAATCACGAGATCGCCTTCACATTCCGAGATCACAGTCCCGGTGGAGGGTGCCTCGCCACTGTCCGGCGAAGGTTCGGTGTTAGCGTTTTCCGGGTCTTCGACACCTTCACCGATGACCAGAAACTCACCGGTATCAACCTCAGCCGATGGCTCACCTTCCGGGTTTTCATCCGGCGTGTCGTCCTCTTCGATCAGAAAATCGCTCATCGCGTAAGCAGCGCCGCCGATGGCGGCCAGTCCAAGCAATCCGGCCAGAAACATTGAACCCCTCCGAAAGCATGATGCTCCGAGGGTGGAATATCCCATGTCGCCCGTCACCAGGTCAAAGGTAAACCTTTGAAATGGTTAATCCTTTGTCACCAGACCTCAGGCTGACGCGTGTATGCGATATAAAGCGGATGTTTGGGATGACCGTCTTTGGTCAGGCCCAGATGGAACAGCGATTGGCCGGTGCCTCGCAACAGGGTTTCCACCGCAGGGCCGCGTCCCAGATGCGCGCCGTGCGTACCCCAGGCCGCGATGACCTGATCGGCCCATCGCACACCGTCAAGAATGGCCGCGTCGTTCCCGGGCCCGACCGGATCGGCGGCAGCCCGCATCTTGCGCGGGTCGGTATCGCGCCAGGCAAAGATGTTCGTGACCTGAAACGCGCCGAACCCAAGCGCGCGTGCGCGCCGTTCACAGCGTTCCACCGTCGGGTCGTTCTGCACCTCGGTCGCGGTTGACGGGTTCAGCATCACAAACAGCGCCTTGCGCCCTTCAGGGTCCCAGATGCGGGTCAGGCTATAGCGGTATTTCTCGCAATCGGAATAGATGGCGGTCGAGGGCGCGTCGCCCTTGGTGTGGGAACGGGTGATCATGCCCTTCGCCTAACACGGCTCTCAGTCGACGAACACCCGGCTAGGGTGCAATTCACCGGATTTATAGATGCCCACGGCCACGGCCTTGCCGTCGAACGATGCCCAGGCCTCGTCGCCGTATTCAATGTCTGAGGCCAGCACCATGCCCGGATTGCCATTGCGCAGACGGGTTGCCCCCTCGGCGGTGCATTTCAGCTCGGGCAGGTCGGACAGGCCGGTTTCCAGTGGGTGCAGATATTCGTCCAGCGCGGTTGTTTTCGCCATTTCGTCAATCTGCTCGATGCTTAACCCGTCCTCGGCCTCGAAGGGGCCGGACCAGATGCGGCGCAGTTCCTTGACGTGGGCGTGACAACCCAGCGCCTCGCCCAGATCGCGGGCAATCGAGCGCACATAGCCGCCTTTGCCGCAGGTCATCTCCAGCACCACATGGTCTTCGTCGGGGCGGTCGACAAGGATCAGTTCCTCGACCCAGAGGGGGCGGGCGGTCAGCTCCACGTCCTCACCATCGCGGGCCAGTTTATAGGCGCGCTGGCCGTCGATCTTCACCGCCGAGAATTTGGGCGGCACCTGCATGATGTCACCCAGAAACCGGGTCAGCGCCTGCTTGATATCGTCATCCGAGGGGCGCGTATCGCTTTGCGCGATCACTTCGCCCTCGGCATCGTCCGTGTTGGTGGCCTGCCCCAGGCGCACAGTGAAGGTATAGGCTTTCAACGCATCGGTGATATAGGGAACGGTCTTGGTTGCCTCACCCAAGGCAATTGCCAGAACGCCGGTCGCCTCGGGATCCAGCGTGCCCGCATGGCCCGCCTTTTTGGCATCCATCGCCCAACGCACCTTGTTGACCACGGCGGTCGAGGTCATGCCCGCGGGCTTGTCCACCACCAGCCAGCCGGAAATGTCGCGACCCTTGCGTTTACGTCCCATCATGCACCTTGAATCTTGCTAAGGCGCGCGAGTTAGCGGATCACTCTGCCGCTGTCAATTTGCGGGCATTTCTTCGACCACGCCGACAATTGGCCCCAGCGAGAATCCCAGATCCGAGCGGTTGCTGGCCCGCTCATACATCCGCGAGATATTGCCGTCGAAAAACAGCGCGTTTGGTGTGCCAAGCACATCGCGGAACAGACGCCCGAATTCGTGGAAGGTGACATAATCTTCCGAGATCGCAAACACCGCTCGCGTACCGTCGGAACTGGTGCCGACCCCATTGCGAACATAAAGCGAGGTCGAATCGGGCAGGAAGCGCGGGTGCAGTTCTCCGTCGATCACCAGCATTGGACCGGATTGGGTAGCAAAGCGGCAGGTGGGGGCCTGATCCACGTAATCAAGCGTTTCAAACACATCCGCCCGACCCTTGCGGATGCAGAACACGCCATTGGGCAGCAACCCGAAATTGCCGGGGCCGGGGTTGGCGATCACACGCATCTGTTCCTGCCCGTCCTCGACATAGTGGCCAACGGGTGAACGGTCGTCGTGATACATGCCCGCGTTCATTGCAAAAGCCAGCCGTTTGCCTTCCGGGGCCAGCACTTCGTTGACCGCCGAAAAATGCCCCAATACCTGACCGTCTTCGCCGTTCAGAAACAGCCGCAGGTCTTCGTTGGCGGCATCAACGTTGCAAACCGTATAACGTTTGTCCTCATGGGTCAGCTTTTCACAAGTGACCGCGCCTGCCTGCGCGGCCCAGAGAAGCGTCGCCAATGTGACAAACGTGCGGATCACTCGTCCAGATCGCGGCGCACCGCGTCCTGTTCGAACATACGGCGGGTGTCGTCCAGACGGTCAAACGTGTCATCCAGCCGAAAGCGCAGATCGGGCGCGAATTTCAGGCCGACTTTCTTGCCGACCATGCGCCGCAGCTCACCCTTGTTGCGGGCCAGCAGCTCGATTACGTCCTCCTGCCCTCGGCCGCCAAGGGGCAGCACATAGGCGGTGGCGATCTTCAGATCGGGCGAGGTGCGCACCTCACCCACTGTGATCGACAAGCGGTTCAGGTCGGGGTCATGGACATCTCCGCGCGCCAGAACTTCGGACAGAGTGCGACGGATCAGTTCGCCGACACGCAGCTGCCGTTGGGACGGGCCGGGGCCATCATGGAATTTGTTCTTTGCCATGTCTTCGATCTAAGCCGAAAGCAGAGCTTTGCCAAGCGGGCGCGAACGGGGTAGGAGGCTTTGAGCCGACATTGCCGACCTGAACAAAAAGGACCAGCGCTATGACCCATATTCCGGGGATCGTCATTACAGGGGCTTCGGGCCGTATGGGGCAGATGCTGATCAAGACCGTGACGGACAGCGATCAGGCGCGCCTGGTGGGTGTGGTCGAGCGGAAAGGCCATGACTGGATCGGTCAGGACGTGGGCAAAGCGATGGGCGGCCCCGCGCTGGGCGTGACCGTGACCGACGACCCGTTGGAGGCGTTTGCACAGGCGCAGGCCGTAATCGACTTTACCGCGCCCGAAGCGACTCTGGAATTTGCCGCGCTGGCCGCGCAGGCGCGCTGTGTGCATGTGATCGGCACCACCGGCATGTCCGACGAACAGATCGCAGCTTTGGAACCCGCGTCGCGCCATGCGGTGATCGTTCGGGCCGGAAACATGAGCCTTGGCGTCAACCTTCTGGTGCAATTGACCAAAAAGGTCGCGGCCGCATTGGATGAGGATTTCGATATCGAGATCATCGAAGGTCACCACCATCACAAGGTCGATGCACCTTCGGGCACGGCGCTGATGCTGGGTGAGGCCGCAGCCGAAGGGCGCGGCGTCGAGTTGTCGGATGTGTCCGACCGGGGCCGGGACGGCATCACCGGCGCGCGCAAGCGCGGAGATATCGGCTTTCACGCTATTCGCGGCGGCGACATTGTCGGAGAGCATGATGTCCTGTTCGCCGCCCCCGGAGAACGCATCGTCCTGCGCCATCTGGCCACGGACCGCGCCATCTTTGCCCGCGGCGCGCTGAAGGCGGCCCTGTGGGGGCAGGGCAAGGCGCCGGGTCAGTATGACATGGTGGATGTGTTGGGGTTGTAGGCGCTGCTAAACATACGCGGTCAAATCAACTAATCGAATGAATGCGGTGCTCCAAAAAAGCACCGCAGCAACAAGCGGTGCTTTTCTTACAAGTCCCTGATCTTGTCGGCGCGCAGCGGGCAGGCGAGGTAGACGCCAAATTCCTGACCGATATCAGCGCTGACCCGAGCGTGCACCGCACCCTGCCGGTCGAGGAACCGCTGGTTGTTTTCAACCGGGAATATCCCCTCGTGCCAGATACCGGGATGGATATACAGCCCGCGCGAACCGTCGCACCAGAACGCCACCACCTTTTCCGGCGTCAGGTTGTCGCCGGGCAACGCGGCAGGAATGATGAAGGGTTTGTTGTCGAGCGGCCAGAACATCTGCCCGCCATCCGGGTGATAGTTCATGTGCCACAGCAGCACCTGATCGCGGGGCGCTGTTTGGCGGCTTGTCTGCGCCTGCTGCGGATCGGTTGACCATCCCAGGACATAGTGGCCATTGACCGCTTCGTTCTCGCCGTAAAGCACGTCTCCCTTCCACTCACCGCGAAAGGTGCCTTCGACCCAGCCGCCTTCATCGCCTGTGCCTTCGTCGATCGGCCGCCACCCCTGCTGTGGCCAGCGGGTGATCTCGATCTCGAACTCTTCGGGATCATCGACCAGACATCCATAACCTTTGACCGAGGCGTCCGTTGCGCGGATCAGGGGAACCTCGTGCCAGGGCAACGAGGGTTTGGTGCTGGCTTCAAAGATATATTCCGGGGCGTTCATGCGGCCTCCATGTACTTGTCGACCATACGCTGCACCATCGGCGCAAAATGTGCAAAGTCAGGGGTTTCCATATCCGCGCGTTTTCCGGCCTCATCCAGATAGCGGACCTGAATGATCTCTTTCAGGTTCGGGTTGGCTTCGAACGCGGCAACTTCTTGGGCGCTCATCGGACCACCTTGCAGTTCCAACGTGTGAACCGATGCGGCGGACAAGCGATTGAAGTACTCGGGCTTGGTGGCACACAGATACCGCTTGGCCGCCACGTGATAGCGGCAGCAATCGGTGATGACCGAAGGGAAGAACTGCTCCAGTACCTCGGCGCCTGCGTCCTCATGGTGGCGGTCTTCGGTGTCATCCGGGTGGTAGGTGCCGAACTCGGATGTGAAATGGCCGATGTCATGCAGCAATGCGCCGACGATGATTTCCTCGGGCATCCCGTTCTGCTCGGCAATGGTGGCGCCTTGCAGCATGTGCTGGGCCATGGTGACAGGCTCGCCCAGATATTCTTCACCGCCGCGGCGCGCAAAGATGTCACCGATGAAGGCAACGATATTGTCCCTGTTCAGGGTCGAGAAATCGGGTTTCATTCCGCTGCCTCCGGCTGCGCCATCTCTATCGCCGCCAGTGTGGACAGCAACCCGTCCTTGTCGGCGTAACATCCCTGCAACCAGCGCGATCCGGCTCCGGAATAGCCAAGCCGCGCGTGCAGGACGCGGGTGTTGTCGACGATAAAACTTTCCCCCGGTTCCAGTTTGAAGGAAACGCCCATCTCCGGATCGTCGATGATATTCCCCAATTGGCGATAGGCGGCGTAATAAGCCTCCATCTTGTCAAACGGCACGTCTACGAAGGGGGCAGAAGAGCGGTTGTTGAAGCGGATGCCGATCAGCTCGCCATCCGGCGACAACTCGATCATCGGACGGCGTGACCGCAGGCAGACCCCGTCCGAGCCCTTGTATTCGAACCGCGCCGGATATCCTGCCAGCAGGGCAAAGCCTTCGGGGTTTGCGTCACGCAGTTTTTCGATAGCGCGGAAGCCATCAACAACGATGGAATCCCCGCCTTCAGCCGAGTTTTCCAGACAATAGAGGATTTGCAAGGTCGGCACCGGGTCGCGATAGGGGTTGTCGGTATGCGCCTGAAGGCCAAGCCCGGTATAGGCAAGGTTTGTCGGGTTCACCTCGGTCCGCACCTCGAAATAGGGGCCATAATTGGTTTCGCGGACATAGCCGAATAGGTCAGCGACCTTCAGCAGCGATTCAGGCTCGGTCGGGCCGCCAGTCAGCTTGGCAAAGCCGAACTCGGCCACAGCGGCCAGCCAATTGCGCTTGGCAGCCGGGTTGGCATGGACCTCGTTCCAATCGCCGCTGGGCGCGGCGATGCCACTCTCCCAGGTCGTGATGCCGGCGGCGATGCGACCCAGCGCAATGTCATGATCGCGGTCATAGCCGTTTTCGGCCAACCAGTCCGCCGGGAAGGTAACGGTTTTGCCCTCAGGCTGGAACGTGACTTGCAGGTCGCCCGCGACCACCTCGGCTGAACTGACCGAGATGTCGGCAGGAATATCGCCGATGGTGATCAGGCGCTGACCGTTGCCCGGTGCGCGGGTATCAGCGTCCAGTGCGTTGTCGCGCAGCCAGATGGCGTGGAAACGGGCCTTGGTCCCGGTATCAAACGCGACTGTAACAATCGAGGTGTCGTGGGTGGCGGTGCGCAGCATTGGGGGTCTCCTGTTCGGCGCGGGCTTTGGTTGAGCAGATACGCCGTTCGTGGCATTACGACAATTAATCCTTATTTCGACTGAGGCTTGGAAAAACTAATGGCTAAGAATAAGACCGGATTACCGCCGCTGGATTGGTTGCGCGTGTTCGAAGCCGCCGGGCGGCTTGGCGGGTTCTCGGCCGCGGCGAAAGAGTTCGGGTTGACGCAGGCCGCTGTCAGCCAAAGGATCGGCAATCTTGAGGCGTGGCTGGGCCGGTCCCTGTTTGTGCGCGAGGCGCGCGGCGTGTCGCTGACGGTCGAAGGTGAAAGCTATCTGCCGCTCGTGCAGGACAGCCTGCTGGCGTTGGAACGCAACACCGAGGATCTGTTTGGAAAATCGCCACGCGAACTCAGGGTCGCCGGGTTGTCGTCAAACATTCACGCCCTTGTTGTACCAGCCCTGCCTGTGTTCCGAAATCTGCGCCCCGAGGTGCGGGTGATGACCGACTCGGTTGCGCGCCGGTCGTCGCTGGACGAGGAACGCACCTGGCTGCAAATCCGCTATGGCAGGGGGGTGTGGGCCGGGCGCGACGCGGTATTGATCGCGCGCGAGGTGCTGGTGCCGATGGCCGCGCCGGGTGTTGAATGGGGTGCCCCCCTGATCGATCTGCGCGGTGAACGTCCGGGCTGGCGCGAGTGGGTCCGGAAATGCGGGCATGGAGAAGTCGCGCCATCACATGTCAGTTTCGATTCGATGGAGCACGCCGTTTCGGCGGCAAGGCGCGGAATGGGGATCGTTCTGGGCTCGGTTCCGCTGGCATCCGGTGATCTAAAGGATGGCCGGTTGCGCAGGTTGGAGCTGCCAGAGCTGCAAACCAAGGACGGGTATTGGCTGACATGGCCTGAAGATCGGGCGCAGTCCAGGAAACAGCGCGCCCTGATCGATGATTTTCTGAAGGCCCTGCGCGGTTGAGGGCCTAGAAATCGATGGCGATGCCTTTCTTTTCCCAATCGCCGTAACGGGCGGGGTCCAACCCATCGCGTCCGCCCAGTTCCTTGGGCATTTCCCTGACCTCGGCCCGGGCTTTTTGGCGGCGTTCTTCCGCTTCAGCCAGCGCGCGTTGGGCGGCGGGAGGCAGGTCTTTGCGGTCGTCACTCATGACATCGGGTTCCTTTCCGTGCATAGCCTTGATATACGCCCGCGTCCGCCAATGGCAATGCGGGCACAGGTCACATGAAGGCAGTACCATGACAAACAGCGCGACAGCAGCACGGCGCAGCGCAATCTATCTATTGGATCAGGTTCTGGGCGAAGGCCGCCTGTTGTCTGAATGCCTCGCTGCGGGCGCTTTGGATCGGTTGGGGCCAGAGGATCGCGCGCGTGCCCAGCGGCTGGCGTCGGAAACCCTGCGCGGGCTGGAGCGCGCCGACCGTCTGCTGGACAACCACCTGAACCGAACACCCGCCCTGACCGTACACAACGCGCTGAGGCTGGGTGCGGTCGAACTGTGCAACGGGGAAGCCGCGCATGGGGTGGTGAACTCCATGGTTGAAATCATCAGCCGCTCGCGCAAGCACGGGCGTCTGAAAGGGCTGGTGAATGCTGTTTTGCGCAAGGTCGCGTCCGAGGGTCCCGAGGCATGGCCGAAAATGCGTGTCCCGCGCCTGCCGGAGTGGTTGCGAGAACCTCTGATCGCGGCCTGGGGTGCCGAAGCGGTTGCCGGTATGGAACAGGCGCATTTCGCGGGCGCACCACTGGACCTTACACTGAAGCCGGGGGCAGAAGGCCCCCCGGGCGAAAAGCTGCCCACCGGGTCTGTGCGTATTCAGGATGCGGGTCAGGTCTCGGCCTTGCCGGGGTACAAGGCTGGGGATTGGTGGGTGCAGGACGCGGCAGCCGCGCTGCCGGTGCGTGTTCTGGCACCGATGGCGGGCGAAAAGGTGTTGGACCTTTGCGCGGCTCCGGGCGGCAAAACGATGCAACTTGCTGCGGCGGGGGCGGATGTGATGGCGCTGGATGTATCCGCGGCGCGCACCGAACGCGTGCGCGAAAACCTCGCCCGGACCGGGTTGCAGGCAGAGGTCATCGTGGGTGACGCGCTGGACCATCAGGGTCAGTACGACGCAATTTTGCTGGACGCACCCTGCTCGGCTACGGGTACGATCCGCAGGCATCCTGACTTGCCTTTTGCCAAGGATGGCTCGGAATTTGGCGGACTGATCGATTTGCAGGCGCAGATGCTGGCCCATGCGTGGACGCTGCTGAAACCCGGCGGGCGGCTGGTCTATTGCACCTGTTCGCTCTTGCCGGATGAGGGCGAGGTTCAGATCGAAGACGCGCTGGGCATGTATCCGGACATGCGTGTTGATCGCGCCGCTCTGAACTTACCCGGCATCGAAGACAACTGGATCACTGAGGAAGGCGGCCTGCGTCTGCGGCCCGACTACTGGCCCGATCGCGGGGGTATGGACGGGTTCTATATCGCCTGCCTGAACAAATCCGCCTGAGTGCACGCTTTTCGATGACTTGACGATCGGCGCGGTCTATCGTTGGGTCTCAAGCGCCAGCAGAGCGCAAGGGGCAGAGTAACACGCGCATGTCAAATTCGGACACCATGGCCAGTCGGTGGATGCGGTTGCAGAACCGTTTCTACGCGCGTCTCAGCCAACGGCAAAAGGCAGCTACGGGGTTTGTTGCGCAGCCCCAGCCGCGTACCGTTGGTTCGTTTGCGCGCGGGCGGCAGCTGGTTGCGGGGAATCTCTTGTTCGCCGGCTATCTGGTCGAGGCAGACGATACCGCGTTGTGGGATGTCATTGCCCCCAGCGCCGGCTTTGACGAGGAACGCCATGGTTTTGCATGGCTGGATGATCTGGCCGCTGTCGGTGATATGCGCGCACGGGAAAAAGCGCAGCGCTGGGTTTGGGGCTGGATCGAGACGCATGGCCGCGGGCAGGGCCCGGGCTGGGTGCCTGACCTGACCGGGCGGCGGGTGATGCGCTGGATCAACCATGCGCTTTTTCTGCTGCGCGGGGCAGATGAAAAGCAAAGCAAACTGTTCTTTCGGTCTTTGGCGCAGCAAACATGGTTCCTGTCGAAACGCTGGCAGGCCGCGACGCCCGGGTTGCCGCGTTTCGAGGCGCTGGCCGGTCTTGTGCAAGCCGGATTGGCGCTGGAGGGGTTGGAGCAGATGGCCGATCCGGCCCTGCGGGCTTTGGCTGGTGAGTGTGACCGGCAGGTGGATGCGAAGGGCGGTATTCCAACACGCAACCCGGAAGAGCTGCTTGAGGTGTTCATGCTGCTCAGCTGGACGTCGGCGGCGCTGAGCGATCTTGGACGCGGCACACCTGTCGCGCAGGCCAAGGCGATCAAGCGGATCGCACCGACCTTGCGCAGTCTGCGCCATGCGGATGGCGCGCTGGCGCGGTTTCACGGTGGCGGGCGCGGGGTCGAAGGGCGGCTGGAACAGGCGCTTGCGCAAAGTGGCGTCAAGCACAAGGCGGCGACCGAACTGCCAATGGGCTATGCCCGCCTGGCCGCAGCACGCACCACGGTGATCGTGGATGCCAGCGCGCCGCCCTCCGGAGCGGCCTCATTCAACGCGCACGCATCCACGCTGGCGTTCGAGCTGACCTCGGGGCGTCGCCCTTTGATCGTGAATTGTGGATCGGGGGCCAGTTTCGGGCTGGATTGGCGCCGTGCCGGGCGTGCGACCCCATCTCACTCAACCCTGTGTCTGGACGGGTTCTCGAGCGCGCGGTTGGCCAACCCGTTGCCGGGCCGCGAAAGTCAGGCGCTGGTCGACGCGCCACAGGACGTTCCAGTCGATTTTGAAGATGCGTTCGAAGGCATCCGTTTCATGGCCGGGCATGACGGATATGTCAAAGTCTTCGGGCTGACCCACGCGCGCACATTCGAATTGCGCTTTGACGGGCGTGAGCTGACGGTCGAGGATATTCTGCTGACCGCAACCGACAAGGCCAAGCGTCAGTTCGACAGGGCGTTGGACGCCTCGGGCCTCAAGGGCATTGGCTATGACATCCGTTTTCATCTGCATCCTGACGTTGACGCGGTGCTGGATCTGGGCGGGGCGGCAGTGTCGATGGCGCTCAAAAGCGGCGAGATCTGGGTTTTCCGCCATGATGGCGTGGGAAAATTATCTGTCGAACCAAGTGTTTACCTTGAAAAAGGCCGTTTAAAGCCACGCGCGACAAAACAGATCGTTCTATCTGGCCGCGCAATGGAGTATGCGACGCGCATCCGGTGGACGCTGAGCAAGGCGCAGGATACAGCCTATGCCGTGCGCGATACGCACCGGGACGAGCCCAAGTTTGACTGACGCCAAAAGGACCTTTGGACCCATGACCGACCTTCATCCCGTGCGCCGCGCGTTGCTTTCCGTTTCCGACAAGACCGGGCTGATCGAGCTGGGCAAGGAGCTGTCCGAACGCGGGATCGAACTGTTGTCGACAGGCGGCACCGCCAAGGCGCTGCGCGATGCAGGGCTTGAGGTTCGCGATGTCAGCGAAATCACCGGGTTCCCCGAGATGATGGATGGCCGGGTCAAGACGCTGCACCCGATGGTGCATGGCGGGTTGCTGGCGCTGCGCGACAATGACACCCATGTTGCGGCGATGGAGGAACATGGCATCGGCGCCATCGACCTGCTGGTCGTAAACCTCTACCCGTTCGAGGCAACAGTCGCCAAGGGCGCGGGCTATGACGAATGTATCGAGAATATCGACATCGGCGGCCCGGCGATGATCCGCGCGGCCTCAAAAAACCATGCCTTTGTGAACGTGGTCGTGGATGTCGAGGATTATTCCTCCCTGCTGGATCAGCTGGAAGAAAACTATGGCAAGACATCCTATGGCTTCCGCCAGTGGCTGGCGCAAAAGGCCTATGCCCGAACAGCGGCCTATGACGCCGCTGTTTCGAACTGGATGGCGGATGCGCTGCAACTGGACGCTCCCAAGCGCCGCGCGTTTGCCGGTGAGTTGAAGCAGACCCTGCGGTATGGCGAAAACAGCCACCAGCAGGCAGCGTTCTACACGGACGGCACCAACCGCCCCGGTGTCGCCACCGCCGTACAGCATCAGGGCAAGGAACTGAGCTATAACAACATCAACGACACGGACGCGGCCTTTGAACTGGTGGCCGAGTTTGATCCAGCGACAGGCGCGGCTTGCGCCATCATCAAACACGCCAACCCTTGCGGTGTAGCCACAGGTGCCACCCTTCTCGAGGCGTACAAGGCGGCATTTGACTGCGACCGCACCTCGGCCTTTGGTGGCATTGTTGCGCTGAACCAGCCGTTGGATGCAGAAACAGCGCAAGAGATCACGGGCATCTTCACCGAGGTTGTGATTGCCCCCGGTGCCTCGGACGAGGCCAAGGCGATCTTTGCCGCCAAGAAAAACCTGCGCCTGCTGACGACCGAGGCGCTGCCGGATGTAACCGAAGGTGGCAAAACCGTCCGTCAGGTGGCTGGCGGGCTGTTGGTGCAGGATAAGGATAACGGCTTTATCGGCATGGACGACCTCAAGGTCGTGACCAAGAAAGCCCCGACTGACGCGCAGATGCGTGACCTGTTGTTCGCGTGGAAAGTGGCCAAACACGTCAAATCCAACGCCATCGTCTACGTCAAGGATGGCGCGACCGTGGGTGTTGGCGCGGGGCAGATGAGCCGAGTGGATTCGGCCCTGATCGCGGCCAAGAAAGCCGAACGCATGGCTGAAACGCTGGGCTTGCCGCAGCCGCTGACCATCGGTTCGGCCGTGGCATCGGATGCGTTTTTCCCCTTCCCCGACGGGTTGATGGAAGCCGCCGAAGCGGGCGCGACCTGCGTCATTCAGCCGGGCGGGTCCATGCGCGACGATGAAGTGATTGCCGCAGCCGATGAGGCCGGACTGGCGATGGTCTTCACCGGTATGCGTCATTTCCGTCACTGATGCGGTCACGCCTGCTTCTCTGGGCAGCCTTGGCCGCCTTTGCGATCGACCAGATCAGCAAATATCTGGTCGTTCACGTCCTGCGCGTGGCTGAACGGCCCGACGGTATCGATGTTCTGCCACCGCTGCTGGTGTTCAAATACGGCGAGAATCGAGGCATTAATTTCGGCCTGTTTCAGGGCGACTCTGAGGCCGCACGCTGGTTTCTGATCAGTGTGTCCGTGGTGATCTGTATCGGTGTTCTTGTCTGGCTTGGTCGTTCGACGCGTTCGAAATTCATGTTGCTCTGTGGCGGCCTTCTGATCGGCGGAGCGCTTGCGAATGTGATCGACCGGCTCCTCTATGGGTTTGTACTGGATTTCCTGAACATGTCCTGCTGTGGCATCAACAACCCGTTTGTGTTCAACTTGGCGGATGTGTTCATATTCGCCGGAGCGCTGGGGCTGGTTTTGTTTGACGGCAAAAAGCCCTCGTGACGCGCGGAATGATTTGCGATAAAAGCGCCTGAAACAGGCTGGAGACACCAATGCGGATGCCGCGCGCCATATTTGTTCTGACAGTTGCCGCTGCGGTCGCGGCATGTTCGAATCCCGGACTGCGGGATCTGGCGCCTCCGGGACAGGGCCCGGATGAATTTTCGGTATTGCCAGTCAAGCCGCTGACCCAGCCTCAGGATTACGCGTTTCTGCCGGCACCCACGCCGGGTGGCGGAAACCTGACAGACCCGACCCCCAAAGCCGATTTGGTGGTCGCGCTGGGTGGTAATGCCGCCGCCCTGAACCCCAACGCTGGTGTGCCGTCGTCGGATGCGGCGCTTGTGACGGCGTCCAGCCGTTATGGCGTGTCACCCGATACGCGGCAGGTGGTCGAAGCCGAGGACGCCGCATTCCGCAAACGCCGGGGCCGCTGGACCGGTCTGCGCCTGTTCCCTGTCGACCGCTATAATCAGGTCTACGAACGCCAGTCGATCGATCCGTATTCGGAAACCGAAGCCGCCCGCCGGGCCGGGGTCGAGACTCCAACCTCGCCGCCGAATGAATAATTCTTAACTTTCCGTCATCGGGCTTGAACCCGGGCCGCACCACCGTAGTTTGAATGACAGAAACGAAACGGAGGATGCCCCATGGTTCGGGCCCTTGCCTTGTCGGCTGCCCTGATCGCCACCACACCGGCTTTTGCCGAGGGTGGGAAAGAAGCGGTCACCACATTCACTTTGAACAACGGCATGGATGTCGTCGTGGTCGAAGACCACCGCGCGCCTGTTGTGCAGCACATGGTCTGGTACCGCGCCGGATCGGCGGATGAGCCGATCGGGTCGTCGGGTGTCGCGCATTTTCTTGAACACCTGCTGTTCAAGGGCACAGATACTTTGGCACCGGGCGAATTCTCGGCCACCGTCGCGGCCAATGGCGGCAACGACAACGCGTTCACCTCGTATGATTACACTGCCTATTTCCAGCGCGTCGCCGCCGACCGGCTTGAGCTGATGATGCGCATGGAATCGGACCGGATGCGGAACATTCGCCTGAGCGAAGAAGATATCGTGACCGAGCGCGATGTGATCCTTGAAGAACGCAACCAGCGCACCGAGAATAACCCGCGCGCCCTGTTCGGCGAACAGATGAGCGCAGCACAATACCTCAATCACCGTTATGGCGTGCCGATCATCGGCTGGAAGCACGAGATGGAAGAACTGGAACTGGAAGACGCGCTGTCTTTCTACCAGACCCACTACGCGCCCAATAACGCCATTCTGGTTGTCACCGGAGACGTTGATCCCGCCGAGGTCCGCACTCTGGCCGATCAGTATTACGGTGTGATTCCCGCCAATGCGGATTTGCCGGAACGGGTCCGGTCGCAGGAACCCCCGCAAACCGCCGAACGTCGTCTGACATTCAAGGACCCTCGCGTGGCGCAACCCTATGTCCAGCGCAGTTACCTGGCGCCGGAACGCGATCCGGGCGATCAGGAAAAGGCGGCAGCACTGTTTCTGTTGGCGGAACTTCTAGGGGGCAGCACGACCTCTTACCTGAACGAAAAGCTGCAATTCGATCAGAAAATGGCTGTTTATACCGGGGCGTTCTATCGTGACGTGTCACTGGATGACACGACATTCGATCTGCTGATCGTTCCCGCCGAAGGGGTTTCCCTGCAAGAGGCCGAAGATGCCATGGACCAGGCCGTGGCCGATTTCATTGCCGAAGGTGTCGATGAGGACGATCTGAACCGTATCAAGATGCAGTTGCGGGCCGCGCAGACCTATGCACGGGACAATGTGGACGGGATCGGCAACCGCTATGGGCGCGCCCTGACCAGCGGCCTGACAATACAGGACGTGCAGGCATGGCCTGATATCCTTCAGACCGTGACCGGAGACGAAATCATCGCCGCCGCCCGCGACGTTCTGCAACCCGAGGCGTCGGTCACCGGCTGGCTGATGCGCGATGATGAGGTGACGCAATGAAACGGTTTCTCGCAACGCTGATTACCTGTCTGGTTGCACTGCCCGCTTTGGCCGAGATCGAGATCGAGGAAGTAACCTCGCCCGGCGGGATCACCGCATGGCTGGTCGAGGATCACTCCATCCCTTTCACCGCGCTTGAGCTGCGCTTCCGTGGCGGTACGTCGCTGGACGACCCGGACAAGCGCGGCGCGGTCTATCTGATGAGTGGGTTGATCGAGGAAGGGTCCGGCGAAATGGACGCGCGGACCTATGCGCGCGAGCTTGAGGCGCTGGCCGCATCGTTCCGCTATAACGCCGGTGACGACACGGTTTCGATTTCCGCACGTTTTCTGACCGAAAACCGGGATGAGGTTTCCGACCTGCTGCGTGAGACGATTCACGAACCGCGCTTTGATCAGGACGCGGTTGACCGTGTGCGCGCGCAAATCCTGTCCGGGCTGCGATCAGATCAGACCGACCCGAACGAGATTGCAGGCCGCAACTTTGCCCGGATGGCCTATGGCGATCACCCTTACGGTTCCGAAGGCAAGGGCACGATCGAAAGTGTCTCGGCGCTGACACGGGATGATGTGGTAACGGCGTATGAAAGCGTTTTTGCCAAGGATCGCCTTTATGTGGGGGCCGTCGGCGATATCACGGCCGAAGAACTGGGCGCATTGCTTGACACGTTGCTCGCCGACCTGCCGGAAACGGGCAAGCCCATCCCGGGCAAGGCCAACGTGACCATCCCCGGCGGGATCAGTGTTGTCGAGTTTGACACCCCGCAATCCGTGGCGCTGTTTGGCCATGCCGGAATAGATCGGGACGATCCCGATTTTTTTGCCGCCTATATCCTGAACCACATCCTTGGCGGTGGCGGGTTCGAAAGCCGTCTGATGCAGGAGGTGCGCGAAAAGCGTGGCCTGACTTATGGGGTTGGAACCTATCTTGTGCCCAAGGATCTGGCCTCGGTTTACCTGGGGTCGGTGTCATCGGCCAATGACCGCATTGCCGAGGCGATAGAGGTTATTCGAAACGAATGGGCGCGCGCCGCCACCGAAGGGGTGACGCAGAAGGAACTGGACGATGCCAAAACCTATCTGACCGGCGCTTATCCGCTGCGCTTTGACGGCAACGGACAGATTGCCGGGATCATGGTGGGGATGCAGATGGAGGGATTGCCCATCGACTATATCGCCACCCGCAATGACAAGGTGAACGCGGTCACACTGGAAGACGTGAACCGCGTTGCATCCGAACTGTTGGACCCGGACGGCCTGCATTTCACTGTTGTTGGAAAGCCGGTTGGTCTGGAAACTACCAACTGAACTGCAAGGGGTGAGTTGCGGCTCACCTCTTTTTCATACTCCGCAGCATATCGCCCATCATCTGCCCGAACTTGCCCGATCCGCGCTGATAGAGTGCCCCGTCCACGGCCAGAACCGTGCCGCTGATATAACTGGCCAGATCCGAGCTGAGGAACAGGCAGGCATTGGCCACGTCCTGCGGCTGACCCCAGCGGCCCAACGGCACGTCCCGGCGAAGTTCTTCGTGGGCGTTTTGGGTGGGCGCAAGGCGTCTCGCACCTTCGGTGCCTTCGATGAACCCCGGCACAACCGAATTCACCCTTATCCCCTCGACACCCCATTCCATTGACAAGGTGCGGGTGATCTGGTCGACTCCCGCCTTGGCGGCGCAGACATGGGACTGGCCCTCATACGGCAGATAGGATTGCGGGGCCGAGATATTGATGATGCTGGCACCGGGGCGTTTGAGGAACGGATAGGCCCCCTTCATCACGTGGATCGTGCCCATCAAGTCGATATCGATCACGGTCTTGAACGCGTTGACTGACATTTCGGATGCCAGCGCCGGGAAATTGCCCGCCGCGCCCGAGATCAGCACATCGAAATCCCCGAAGGCGTCATGGAACTGCTTCAGTCCCGCCGCCACAGCGTCGGCATCGCGCACATCAAACGCAGCCCCAATCGAATCCTGTGCGCCCGCGGCCTTCAGCGCAGCGATGGTGTCATCGACCTTTTCCTGCGACCGGCTGGCCACGGCCAGTTTGGCGCCCGAGGCCGCAAAAGCCTCGGCAATGCCGCGATTGATACCGCTGGTTCCGCCAATCACGATGACGGTTTTTCCTGAGAAATCCATTTAGGCCTCCCTTGGCAGGGAGCCCTACTCGCCGTAGGGCACCCAGATGTTTTTCACTTCGGTTGCAGCCTGAAGGAAGCGGCGGGAATGGTCCATGCTCCAATCAAATGCCGTCGCGTTATTGACCCAGGTCCGTTTCAGGTTCCCGGCTGAAACGACCTCGATCTCTTTCGACAGTTCAGTGGACGAGAACGACCAGACAGCGTCGACATTCAGATGCGAGGCCAGCGGTTTCGCCAGCTCGGCATGACTACCGGTCAGGATGTTGACCACACCAGCGGGCACGTCCGAAGTCTCAAGGATCTGGTAGAAATCCGTCGCTGCAAGCGGGTAGGGCTCGCTGGCCACCAGAACCGTCCGGTTGCCCATCGCAATCGCAGGCGCCATAGCCGAGACCAGACCCAGCAGCGGTGCCTCATCCGCGCAAAGCGCGCCGATCACGCCAACGGGTTCCTTCATGGCGATGGCCACGCCCCGGATCGGAACGCCATGCACCTGACCGTCATATTTGTCGGCCCATGCCGCGGCAGTAAACAGGCGCTGGATCGAGACCTCAACTTCTTTCGCGCCGTCTTTCCTGCCGGTCATGGCGTCGATCCGCGCCGCGAATTCATCGGCGCGGGCCGAAAGGTTTTCTCCGATGTAATACAGGATCTGGGCCCGCAGATGGCCGGTGGTCCTGGACCACCCTTTGGCACCTGCCGCAGCCTCGACCGCGTTGCGGACGTCCTTGCGGTTGGCAAGACCCACATGGCCCAGCAGGCCGGACTTGCCCCAAATCGGTTTCGAATAACCACCATCGGGCCGCGCCTGCTTGCCGCCGACATACATCTTGGCGGTGCGGTCGATGGGGTCGACCGGGCCCCCTTCGCCCATGGCTGCCTCGACCTTTGCCAGCTGCTTCGCCTTGCCCTTGGGTTTGGTATAGGCGGCCAGCCCTTCCCAGCCGCCTTCGCGGCCAAAGCCGCTTTCGCGGACCCCACCGAACCCGGCAGCAGCGTCAAACAGATTGGTGGCGTTCACCCAAACCACGCCCGCAACCAGCTTGGGCGCAATATCCAGCGCAAGGTTCACATTCTCGGTCCAGACGGTCGCCGCCAGACCATACCGGGTGTTGTTGGCCAGCTCGACCGCCTCTTCCGGTGTGCGGAAGGTCGAAGACACCAGAACCGGACCAAAGATCTCTTCCTGCATCAACGGGTCCGAGGTCTCGAGCCCCGAGATCAGTGTTGGCGGGTAGTAGCAGCCGTTTGCGGGAAGATCGCAGGCGGCTTGGTGCACACGGCCCGCAGTGTTGCTTTCGACCATTCCTTTGATGGTCTGCAACTGAACCGGGTCTACAACCGCGCCCACGTCGATGCATTTATCCAGCGGATTGCCGACGCGCAGCGTGTCCATCCGGGCGCGCAGCTTGTCGTGGAAACGGTCGGCGATGCCTTCCTGCACCAGCAGGCGCGAGCCCGCACAACAGACCTGACCCTGATTGAACCAGATCGCATCCACCAGCCCTTCGATGGCAGAGTCGATATCGGCGTCATCAAAGACGATGTAAGCGGATTTGCCACCCAGTTCCAATGTCAGTTCCTTGCCTGACCCGGCGGTGGCCTCACGGATGCGACGGCCCACAACGGTCGAGCCGGTAAAGGCAATCTTGTCCACGTCCGAGGCCACGATCATCTCACCCACGGCACCGTCTCCGGTGACGATGTTGACGACACCTTTCGGCAGACCGGCCTGTGTGCAGATATCGGCAAACAACAGCGCCGTCAGCGAGGTATATTCAGCCGGTTTCAGAACCACCGTATTCCCCATCGCCAGCGCAGGCGCGATCTTCCACGCCAACATCAGCAAGGGGAAGTTCCACGGAATGATCTGACCGCACACACCCAGCGCTTCGGCGTCGGGCAGCTCGCTTTCCATCAGCTGCGCCATGCCGGCGTGATAATAGAAATGCCGCTGCGCGAGCGGAATATCGATGTCACGCGATTCCCGGATCGGTTTGCCGTTGTCGAGGCTTTCCAGTACCGCAAACAAACGCGAATGCTTTTGCAGCAGGCGCGCAATTGCATAGAGATACCGCGCACGGCCCGCGCCGCCCAGTTTCTCCCAATTCGGCTGAGCCTTGCGCGCGGCGGCTACAGCGGCGTCCACGTCGGCCTGCTTGGCCTGCGTCAGTTTCGCCAGAACCTCCCCGGTCGCAGGGTTGCGGCTGTCAAACCCTTTGCCAGGCTTGGTGAACGCACCATCGATATAGTGTCCGAACTTGTCGCCTTGATCGACCAGCCAGGCCAGCGCCTCGGCGGCGCTTTCGGGGGCGGGGCCGTATTCCATGGTCTCAAAAATCTCATTGACTGTCATGACTTCATCTTTTCCCAAATACTCACTGTCCAGACATATCCACGGGCTCAGCCCATCGAATGCCTGTAACCAGCCGAATAGGCTCCGGTCACATAGTGTTCCAACTGCCGCTCGATATCGCCCAGCAACGACGAGGCGCCAAAGCGGAACAGATCCGGTTCCAGCCAGCGGTCGCCCAGTTCGTCCTTGATCAGCGACAGATAAACCAGCGCGTCCTTGGCTTTCGAAATACCACCCGCAGGTTTATACCCGACCCGGTATCCGGTGCGGTCATAGTAATCGCGGATCGCGCGGATCATTACCAGCGACACGGGCAGGGTGGCGTTGACGCTTTCCTTGCCTGTCGAGGTCTTGATGAAATCCGCCCCGGCCATCATGCAGACCAGCGAGGCGCGCGCGACATTGCGCAAGCTGCCCAATTCTCCGGTCGCAAGAATGGCTTTGACATGGGCATCGCCACAAGCCACGCGGAACGCCTTCATCTCATCATACAGGGCCTGCCAGTCACCTGACAGCACATGACGGCGCGAGATCACGATGTCGATTTCCTCGGCCCCGGCTTTCACGCTTTCCTCGATCTCGGCCACGCGCAGATGGAACGGGGACAGGCCGGCGGGAAAGCCGGTGGACACAGCAGCGACCGGAATGCCAGTGCCTTTCAAGGCGTCCACAGCGGTTTCGATCATATCGTGATAGACGCAAACCGCCCCTGTCGTGATCGGCGGCATGTCCAGAGCCTGAAGAACCGAAGGCGCAACCGGCTGACGGGCCTTCGCACACAAGCGGCGCACACGGCCCACCGTATCATCGCCCGACAGCGTGGTCAGGTCGATCATCGTGATGGCTTTCAGCAGCCACGCAGCCTGATATTCCTTCTTGACCGAACGGCGGCCCGGCAATGTGGCCGCACGGCGTTCAATCGCGGAAGTATTGGCCTGAACGGCGCGCACCCAGTCCAGATCCAGTTCCATTCCGGGGTTCCGGGGTTCGGTTACTTGCGGCAGATGCGCGGTGCGCACGGGGCTTTCTGAGCTCTGCGTATCCATGGTTACGTCCTTTGGGAGGTTTGCGACAAAATCGCACGGGTGGCTCGGGAATGGAAGGCGTTCCGGCGCAATGATCGAATATTTTTGACCATTTGGACAAATAACAGAGGTTTTCTTGCGAATAATTCTCATTAGCGTTGACTTAGTTGCGAATGGTTCTCATATTTGATCCAACGCGCATCCAAATCGAGGTTGGAAATGATTCGTCGGCATTACCTTGCACTATTGGCTCTGGCCCTTTCGGTGCCAGCCATGGCGTTTGCCGGGGCACCGCTGAAAGTGGTGGCCACAACGGGCATGATTGCAGATGCGGCGCTTCAGGTCGGTGGTGATCTGGTTGAGGTCAGAGGGCTTATGGGCCCCGGCGTTGATCCCCATGCCTATCGCCAGACGCGCAGCGATATTGTGGCGATGACACGAGCAGACCTGGTTCTGTGGCACGGCCTGTATCTCGAAGCGCAAATGGAAGACTTCTTTCATGATCTTGAGCGGAAACGGACCGTTATTGCGGTTGCAGAAGGCGTAGACAAGTCCAGGCTGCGCGCGCACGACAATTATGCCGACAAGTATGATCCGCATCTATGGATGACGCCCGTGCTGTGGCGCGAGGTTGTTGTAGAGGTGCAGCGCGCCCTGACCGAGGCACGCCCCGAAGCAGCCGAGGTTTTTGCTGCGAATGCACAAGCCCATCTGGCCGACATAGACCGTCTGACGGCCTATGCCGAGAAAACCCTGTCCACCGTACCGGATCACAACAAGGTTCTGGTCACCGCCCACGACGCCTTTGGTTATTTCGGTGAAAGTTTCGGGTTCGAGGTTCTGGGCATTCAGGGCATCTCGACCCAATCCGAGGCGGGCCTGAACCGGATCGGAGAGCTGGTTGACCTGTTGGTTGATCGCAGGATCACGGCGGTCTTCGTCGAAAGCTCGGTTTCTGACCGGTCGATCCGCGCGCTGATCGAAGGGGCCGCAGCCAAAGGGCACGAGGTGAAGGTCGGGGGCGAGTTGTTCTCGGATGCCATGGGCGAGGATGGCACCTATGAAGGCACTTATATCGGGATGCTGGACCACAATATCACCGTTATCGCAGGCGCATTGGGCGGAGAAGTTCCCGATCGCGGCATGAACGGCAAACTGTCAGCGGGGTTCTGAGAGATGCTGGGGCTGATCAGCAACGAAGGTGTGACGGTCCAGGAACAAAACCTGGATAACAGCCCTCTGGCTGTGCGGGGGCTGACGGTTTCCTACGGACAGAAACCTGCGGTCTTTTCGGTTGATATGACGGTTACGCCCGGCGCGATGACCGCCATTATCGGGCCAAACGGCGCTGGAAAATCAACGCTGCTCAAGGCGGCGCTGGGCATCGTTACGCCATTGTCGGGGCAGGTGACAGTATTTGGTCAGCCGCTGAATTCGCAACGCGCACGTGTTGCCTATGTTCCCCAGCGTGCCAGTGTGGACTGGGATTTCCCGACACGGGTGATCGACGTGGTTCTGATGGGTCTGTCGCGTGAACTGGGCCTGTTGGGCCGCTTGCGCGCGCGCCACAAGGCCCGTGCGATGGATTGCCTGAACCGTGTCGGAATGCGCGATTTCGCGGATCGCCAGATTGGCCAGCTGTCCGGTGGCCAGCAACAGCGTGTGTTTCTGGCGCGTGCTCTGGCTCAGGATGCTGATCTGTATCTACTGGACGAGCCGTTTGCCGGTGTCGACGCCGCCACCGAAAAAGCCATCATCGCGGTGCTGAAATCACTGAAAGAGGCCAGTAAGACAGTCGTTGTCGTGCATCACGATCTGGCCACCGTGACCGACTATTTCGACCACGTTTTCCTGATCAACACCCGCAAGGTGGCCGAGGGTTCAGTGGCCGAGGCTTTCACTGCGGAAACGCTGCAATCGGCCTATGGTGGCAGGTTGGCAACGGCCCAGATCGATCAGATTTCACGCGCGCTGGGATAACTCATGCTTTGGGATGCTCTGACCCTTCAGCTTGGCTATAACGCCACGCTGGTTGCCATCGGTGCGACATTGCTGGGCGTGTCGGCGGGCGTAACGGGGACATTCCTGTTTCTGCGCAAGCGCGCCCTTGTCAGCGACGCAATCAGCCATGCAACCCTGCCGGGCGTCTGTATCGCTTTCATGGTGCTGGTCGCACTGGGCGGGGACGGGCGTAACCTGCCGGGCCTGCTGGTGGGGTCCGCTATTTCAGCCTGGGTTGGTCTGTTGTGCATGAACTGGCTGACACGGCGTACCCGCCTGGCTGAGGACGCCGCGATCGGTGCGATCCTGTCTGTGTTCTTCGGCTTTGGAATCGTACTGCTGACGGTCATCCAAACCATGGGGGTTGGCCGTCAGGCCGGGCTGGAAGGTTTCCTGTTGGGTTCGACCGCCGGAATGCTGTGGGCCGATGCGGTGATCATCGCACTTGGTGGAGCCTTGACCTTGGCTCTGGTGCTGATCATCCGCCGTCCGATGACCCTTGTCGCATTCGATCCCGAATATGCAGCGGCGCGCGGGTTGCCGGTGCATCGTATCGATCTGGCCATGATGGGGCTGGTCATGGCCGTGACCGTGGTCGGCCTGAAAATCGTCGGCCTGATCCTGATCGTGGCTTTGCTGATCATTCCGGCAGTGACCGCCCGGTTCTGGTCTGACCGCTCGGAACGCGTTGTTCAGTTGGCCGGGCTGGCCGGTGGTCTGGCCGGATATATCGGCGCTGCCATATCCGCATCTGCGCCCAATCTTCCAACCGGCCCGATTATCGTGCTGGTCAGCTTTGCCTTTTTCATCGCCTCCCTCTTCTTCGCCCCGATGCGCGGCGTTCTGGCGGCAGTGCTGCGGCATCTGCGGTTTCAGCGCCGAGTGCATATTCGTCAGGGGCTTCTGGCGATGGCGCAAGGGCAGAAGATCTATGAGCCCCTGACCTTGCGTTTGCTGCGGCGTGCCGGGCTGGTCCGGGCGGATGGCGTGGCGACGGACACCGGCAAGGCCCGCGCGGCCAAAGCCCTGCGGGATGAAAAGCGATGGGAAATCGTGCGTGCCGATCAGGCGCACGAGGCGACAGCTGCGCTCTATGACGGGTTGCGCGATATCGAAACCGTTCTGACACGGGACCAGATTGATGAGATCGACCGCCAGATTGGCGGACCGCAAGGGATACCGGCATGAGTGGTGAAGAATTCGTCCCGCTGTCTCTGACGCCGCTGCTGATCGGAACATTTGCGGCCATCGCCTGTGCCTTGCCCGGCAACTTTCTTGTGTTGCGAAAACAGGCGCTGATCGGCGATGCGATCAGCCATGTAGTGCTGCCGGGTATCGTTGTCGCGTTCCTGCTGACAGGGGCCATATCCACCTGGCCGATGATGTTGGGCGCGGCCGGGGCCGCGGTTCTGGCCGTGGTCCTGATCGAGGCGATTCGCCGACTGGGGCAGATCGAACCCGGGGCCGCCATGGGCGTGGTTTTTACCACCATGTTCGCGGCAGGCGTCCTGCTGCTTGAGCAGACGGATACGTCAACCGTGCATCTGGATGTGGAACATGCGCTTTACGGCAATCTCGAAAGCCTGATCTGGCTGGACGCGACCGGGTGGTCCTCGCTGCTGGACGCTCAGGCCCTTGCCGGATTGCCCCCGGAACTGCCCCGTATTGCGCTGACACTGGTGGGTGTGATGCTGTTTACATGGCTGTTCTGGCGACCGCTGAAAATATCCACCTTTGACGAAGGTTTCGCCCGCACGATTGGTATTCGCACGGGACTTCTGGGCATGGCGCTCGTCATCACTGCGGCTATCGCGGCGGTTGCCGCTTTTGACGCGGTAGGCTCGATCATCGTGATCGCGATGTTTATCTGCCCTCCGGCAGCCGCGCGGATGCTGACCAACCGGCTTGAGGCGCAGATTGGCTGGAGCGTCGTGATCGCTATAACCTCTGCCGTGACAGGGTATGTGCTGGCAGGATACGGGCCCCTGTGGCTGGGCGCAGCGGATGCGGTCAGTGCGGCAGGGATGATCGCAACGATGTCCGGGCTGATCCTGGCGCTGGCGGCCATGTTTGGCCCATGCCGCACACGTGTTGGTGTTCAGACATCAGCCTGAGACGGCATTTTCCTGCCGCAGATGCCCGAGCGTCATCGGCCAAACTCTGCCCAGATGCCGTTAAGGTTAATCTTAAGCAGATTTTTGGGAAGTCTCATGCTAGAGGGCTGCCCATTGACTAGCTGAACACACCACTCACTTTGGTACGCCCGGATGGTACGGAATGGGATTCATTCACAGCTATCCGGGTGCCCCTTTCCGAACAGAAGACATGCTCAAACCGGTGGTAGAATCGTGCGCGGTTGTGCTAGGTCTAGGGGTATGGCGCAGACAAACCCCAATATCAGCGAAAATCGCCCCGTGATCAGACAGCTTGACGATGCTGCGATCAACCGTATTGCGGCGGGTGAAGTGGTGGAACGCCCGGCCTCGGCCGTCAAGGAACTGGTCGAGAATGCACTGGATGCCGGGGCCACGCGTGTAGCCGTCGAAATCGCCGACGGGGGAAAGACGCTGATCCGCGTGACCGACGATGGGTGCGGTATCCCGGCTGAAGATTTGCCGCTTGCCCTGTCGCGCCATGCCACATCAAAGATCGACGGATCGGATCTGCTGAATATCCACACCTTCGGGTTTCGAGGCGAAGCCTTGCCTTCGTTGGGGGCTGTCGGACGCCTGACCATAACCAGCCGTGCGCCGGGTCTGGATGCGGCGCAGATCCATGTCGCGGGTGGCAAGATGGGTTCGGTCAAGCCTGCCGCCCTGCGCGCGGGCACGGTGGTCGAGCTGCGCGATCTGTTCTTCGCCACCCCCGCCCGGCTGAAATTCATGCGCACCGATCGGGCCGAGGCGCAGGCGATCACGGACATGGTGAAGCGGCTGGCGATGGCTGAGCCATCCGTCACATTTACCCTGCGCGATGTCTCGGGCGGTGGCGTAGGCCGCGTGATCTTCCGCGCGGATCGCGAGAATGGCGACCTGTTTGACGCCTTGCACGCCCGTCTTGCCCGTGTGATCGGGCGCGAGTTTGCTGAGAATGCGCTGCGGGTCGATGCCTCGCGCGACGGCCTCAGGCTTTTTGGCTATGCGGCCCTGCCGACCTATTCCCGTGGCGCTGCGGTGGCGCAGTACCTTTTTGTCAACGGGCGTCCCGTGCGCGACAAGATGCTGACCGGCGCTTTACGGGCGGCTTATTTCGATTTCCTAAGCCGGGACCGTCACCCGGCTGCGGCATTGTTCATCGACTGCGACCCGACATTGGTTGACGTGAACGTTCACCCTGCCAAGTCCGAGGTCCGGTTCCGCGATCCCGGCGTTGCGCGCGGGCTTATCGTATCCAGCCTGCGCCACGCATTGGCAGAGGCCGGGCATCGCGCGTCCTCGACCGTGGCCAATGCGACCTTGGGTGCAATGCGACCGGAACCCGCGCAGTCTGCACCAGCGCGGGTCTATCAGATGGATCGCCCGTCGCCTGCAGCGCGCCAGGCTGCGTACCGGGCACAGGCTCCGGGTTTTGCGGAACTGGCGCATGATTACAGCGGCAGCATTGTCGATCCGATCCCGGTTGCACCCGCTTCGCAGGGTCAGGAGCCTGATGCCCAGAATCTTCCACTGGGCGCCGCGCGCGGACAGGTGCATGAAAACTACATCATCGCCCAGACTGCCGATGGAATGGTGATCGTTGATCAGCACGCCGCGCATGAACGGCTGGTCTATGAAAAGCTGAAAACACAGATGGCCAAGACGGGCGTTGCGGCGCAGGCGCTTTTGATCCCTGAGATTGTTGAGTTGTCCGAAGGTGACTGCGCCCGTCTGATGGCTGTCTGTGATGACCTGTCCCGTTTGGGGCTGACCATCGAACCCTTTGGCGGAGGCGCCATTGCCGTGCGCGAAACCCCGGCCATTCTGGGCGAGGTCGATGCGCGCGCGATGATCCTGGATATCCTCGACGAACTGGCCGAACAGGGCGAAAGCCAGATGGTGCAGGCAAGGATCGAGGCGATTCTCAGCCGGGTTGCCTGCCACGGCTCGGTTCGGTCCGGCCGCCGTATGCGGGCCGAGGAAATGAACGCGCTGCTGCGCGAGATGGAGGCGACGCCGCATTCCGGCCAGTGCAATCACGGGCGACCAACATATGTGGAACTGAAGCTAAGCGACATCGAACGCCTGTTCGGGCGCAGTTGATCCATTGGCCACTGCAGGTTAGTAAGAATAAAACAAGAACATTCGAGGCGACATGATCAAGATTGCAGGAACAGAATATGCACTGGATGACCCGGTTGTTCTTATCGTGGGCGGAACAGTTGCGCTGATCCTGCTACTGCTGTTCCTGTCGTTGCGCGCCGCTAATCGCTCGGCCCGGATGGCGGAACCGCTGGCGCGGCAGATGGCGCTTCTGGGTCAGCATGTGCAGCAGCTGGGGCAGGGGCAGGAACAGTTGCGCGGCGGCTTGCAGCATGTTTCGGACACGCAAGCCAACGCGCAGGTACAGGTGATCCAGACGGTCGAGGCACGCTTGTCCTCGGTCCAGCAGCAGATGAATGACCGGCTAGCGGATAACGCGATGAAATCGGCCCGCGCGCTGGCCGAGATGCAGGAACGGATGAAGGAAACCCTGCACGGTTCGTCAAAACAGACGGCGACATCACTGACGCAGCTGCAGGAACGTCTGGCCGCCATCGACAAGGCGCAGGACAATATCACGAAACTTTCGGGCGATGTTCTCAGCCTTCAGGATATCCTGTCGAACAAGCAGCGACGCGGGATGTTTGGTGAGATTCAGCTGAACGATATCGTGTCCAAGGCACTGCCCGCGGACAGCTATTCGCTGCAAGCCACCTTGTCGAACGGCAGGCGCGCGGATTGCCTGGTGCATCTGCCTAACCCGCCTGGCCCGATCGTGATTGACGCGAAATTCCCGCTTGAGGATTTCGAAGCACTTGCCGCCGCGCAGACCAAGGCAGATGTTGAAAGATGCCTGCGGGCTTTTGGCGCTGCCGTGAAAGTGCATATCAAGGCCATTTCCGAGAAATACATCCTCGAAGGGGAAACCGCTGACGGTGCCCTGATGTTCGTCCCGTCCGAAGCGATCTATGCCGAGCTGCACGCCCGCCTGCCCGATGTGGTGCGCGAAGGGTTCTCCGCACGGGTCTGGATCGTCTCTCCCACCACCTGCATGGCCACGCTGAACACGATGCGGGCGATCCTTAAAGATGCGCGCATGCGTGAACAGGCCGGTGCGATCCGCAAAGAACTGGGATTGCTGCACAAGGATGTGGACCGTCTGGGTGACCGCGTTTCAAACCTCGACCGTCACTTCGGTCAGGCGGCCAAGGATATCTCGGAAATCAAGATCAGTGCCGAAAAGGCCGGCCGCCGGGCGCAGCGGTTGGATAATTTCGACTTCGAAGAAATCGCGCCCGATACTGAAACAGAGGTTGTACCTCTGGCGCGTCACGAAGGCTGAGGATCCTGTTGAAAAACTGAACCGGCACCGGGCCGGTTCTGATGGGCCAGCGCCTGCAAGCGTTCAGATACGCAGAAAGGGCTGGAACAGGCGCGGCATCAGCTTGTTGAATTTCAGCGGCGCATCCGTAACCGCCAGACAAATGCAGTCTTCCGAGATATCCGCCACAGGCGTATGTTCAAGATCCTCGTCAGCGATCTCGACATCGCCGCGGGCAAAGCGGTCAACCTCGTCCGAGAAAGCCCCTTGCAGAACCATTGTCAGCTCCATGCCGTTATGGCCATGATCCGGTACGGCGGCACCGGCTGGGATGAACAGCAATCGGGCGGTGGCGTCTTTAGTGGTCGGCAGGATCGCCTGTTTGACGCCCATGCCAATCGGCCTCCAGCGGATGTCCTTGACTGTTCCACCCACGTAATCCTGCAACGGGGCCGGCAGAACTGCACATCCCGGGCGAACGGGCTTGGGCGCCGGAGCACCCTTGGCGATCAAAGCCATCGTGGCCGCCAGAGAGGTTTCGCTCATGCTGACTGCCTCACTCTGCTTGTCAAGAACTTGCCCGCCAACGGCGTCATAGCTTTCTGCGCGCGCACGGCAGTGGTCGCATAGGGACAGATGCGTGGCGACCATCAGATCGAAGGCTTCGGGCAGGTTGCCTGCGGCATAGGCCATCAGCAGGTCATCTATCAGGTGATGTTTGATCAACTTGTTCATCTTACTCATCTCAATTCATCGCGTGGCGCAAGCGATCCAGCGCCAGCCGTATCCGTGACTTGATTGTTCCCAGTGGCAATCCGGTTTGTGACGCTATTTCCCGGTGACTCAGGTCGCCGAAATACGCCTTCTCGATCAGGTCCCGCTGCGCATCCGGTAACGCCTGCAAGGCGGTGCGCAGTTGCGCGGTTTCCTGTTGCAGCGCGATGACGTCATCCTGATCGGGCTCTGCCTCGGGACCCCAACCCAGATCCTCGGGTTCAGGACGGCGTTGCTTGCGCAGCACGTCAATGCGCTTGTTCCGTGCGATGGTGAACACCCACGTGGCCACAGTGGCACGCGTCGGATCGAACAGGTGGGCCTTGTGCCACAAGGTCGCCATCACCTCTTGCGCGCACTCTTCTGCCATGGCGGCATCAGCCCCTGACTTCATCAGAAAGGCCTTGATACGCGGCGCGAAGTGCTGGAACAGATCGGCAAATGCCGCCTGATCCTGCGCATCCCGGATGCGTCTGACGTGGTCCACCCATTCGGCCCTGGTCTCGCGCTTGCCGTTGATGTCGTTCACCCGCCTACCCTTGATGTGTTTGTTGATGCGCCAAGGTTGAGGGGCGGGTGTTTCAACCGCTGGTCCGTCCAAGGTCGCTGTATTGGTCTGGGTAAACATAACCACATTACGGCGCACGCCCCAAGCCGGATCACTTTATCGGGACATTTTGTTCGCGGCGCTGATCCGCCTGTTTGTTCAAGATCAAAGACGCAGGCCGCTGTCGGTGGTTGTGATGGCGTAACAACCGCGAACACGAGGAGTGGAAGAGATGTTGGAAATCTCGGCAAGAAAAGTCGCCCAGGTCGCCATGATGGGCCGCGAACTGAACCGGGCCGAGGGCGAATTGCGGGCGTTCATCGACCGCATGAGCGAAGACGAGCAGGCCGAACTGGTTGCCATCATGTGGATCGGGCGCGAGAGCTTTTTCGCGGAAGATCTGGCCGAGGCCATCGCCACCGCCAAGTCCGAGGCTTCGACCCCCTGTGCAGACTACCTGATCGGAACACCGCACATGTCTGACCACCTTGAGAATGGTCTGGACGCACTGGGAATATCTGCGGAAGACGTAGAAAACGATCTGATGTAGGCCCTTCGGCGGCATCACCCAAATACAGACTTGTGCGTTGGTCGCCAGCGTCGGATACCAAGGCCAACGCGCCTTCCGCTGCGCGGGCACTCCTGTAAGTGAGGAACAGGTAGGGCAGACCGGTCGCGAATAGCTGCACGCGTCATCTCAACAAACTTTAATGATTCCGACTGGCGGCCTTAACGGTGGCCTCCCTTATTTGAAGCTATCACAACCAAGCAACTCAAATATTGGAGGAACCAGCAATGACCCATGCACAGACGATTGACACTCATAAGGGCCTCTTGGACGGCCTCTTTGCCAAATATGCCGACGCAAAAGTTGAACATTTCCGACGCCAGATTTTCTCAAAAACCGTTCGGAAGCTGGAAAAGCTCAGCGACAAGCAGCTGAACGATATCGGCATTCCCCGCGACCAGATCCGTCGGCGCGCTTATCACAGCGTGTATCACAACGCACCCTACCAGCAGTGACCCGAAAGTTTCGCAACCCTTGCGTGAGGTAATCAGTATGTTTGACTTTATCCCCTCGACCAATCAACCGACCCCGGCCGCCAGCGCCTTGTTGCTGTTTGATCGCGCCATGCGCATTCGAGCCATCAGCCCGGATATCGTTCGGGCCGCTCAGCATCTGAACGGCCTGACCGACCATCAGCTGGCAGAGCTTGGCATCAACCGCAGCGATGTCGAAGACACCATCGAGCGCTATATCTGAAGATACCTTCAGAGAAATCCAGACGAGTTTACCATGCCTGAAGAAGAACAATGAAAGCCATTCCAGAAACTCTGGAATGGCTTTTTTCGTGCGATCAGGCCGTATGATCCACGATCTGCAAGTGCTGGGCCAACCTGTCGATCTCGGCCATCCAGCCCTGTACCAGTTTTGGGTCGCTCGGGGCTGCGTGAACGCCTGCCGGGATGGCGCGGTTTAAAACGGCCTCGACGGCAAGTGAAACCGGGATCGATACCAGACGCGCCATTGCTGTGCCGCGCTCATCGCCCCAGGCGTCCATGACATAGGTCTTGTGCCATACAGGAACGCCGTCTTTCTCGGCTTTCAGTCCAACACACAGCACAACGCGGTCGGGCTCACCTTCGTCATAGGCGTTTTCGCTCCAGAACTGGTCAGACATCTCTTTCAGACGCGCATCCCCTTCCGGACCCGACAGGGTTTCGATTTCACGGAACACATCCGACCACGCATCCGCCCAACCGTTTAGGCGCAGGGTGCCGCGGACGAATTCTCTGACTGGCCAGTGATCCTCGAACTGGTACTGCGCCTTGAACGGGATCGAGTCGCGGTTGGGATAGACCTCGAAACTTTCCGGCGTTGGCAGCGGCGCGATATAGCTGCTGATCGCATCCCACGGACGGGCAACGTCCAGCGGGGCATAGTCGCGGATCGACTTCGACGGCGACCGCAGCGCCTTGAGCACACCCAAGGGCGACCAGCTGAACTTGTAGCGGAACGGGTTCGGGATCTTGGGAATGCCACCGCAATACGAAATAAAGCTCAGGTGGTTTTGCGGATCGAACGCATCCGAGGCGCGATAGTCATCGACCAGTGCATGGGCCATCAGGTGGTCGATGCCCGGATCCAGACCAACTTCGTTGACCAGCGCCACACCGGCCTCGCGCGCCTTGTCGTCCAGTGCGCGCATTTCGGGCGCGATATACGATGACGACACGAAATTGGCCTGTTTCGCAATCGCCAGTTCTGCCAGTGGTACGTGCCAGTCGCCCGGCAGCATGGACACGATCACGTCGCCCTTCTCAAGCACACCACCCAGAGCGTCGATGTCGAAGGCGCGAATATCGTTGGTCAGGTCCCCAACCTCGGCCCTGGCTTTTTCGACCGTCCGGTTCCAGACAGTGACCTTGTGACCGCCCTCGATCAGACGGCGCAGGCCGGGGATGGCCGACAGGCCGGTGCCACACCAGTGAATCGTCATCGCTCAGATCCCTTCGATATGTGTTTTGTAAGTTGCTTTTGCCCGACCCCAGACGCCGCTGTCCAGATCGGTCAGGGTCAGAAGCGACGGCAAAAGCTGTGCCGCATAATCTTCCGAACTTTCGACCGGCAGCATCGACGGCAGGTTATCGATGGCCATCACGTCCATCACCGGATCGGTTGCCACGCGCAAAGCTGGCGCGTCCCATGTGGTTGCACGGTCATAGACCGGCACCGGGTTGTAATCACTGTCCGGGTCGCAGGCGACATCGCCGATAGCAGTCAGGTTGCGCGGGGCAGTCAACGCTTCACGCGGAACAAAGACCGGGGTTCCGGGGCGCGCGAAGATGCAGTTCAGGAACAGGTCGTGGTCCAGAATTTCCGGAAACGGTCCGCCGCTGGCGGTTTCCGCCATGTCCCATTTGGTGACGTCGACGCCCATCGCGTCGCACAGGTCTGCGGCCCCCGTACCCACGCGACCCAGTGCACCGATCACGATGGCGCGGGGGCGTGGGGCTCCGGTGGCGTCCAACTCGGCCAGCAATTCAGAGTTCAGAACGTCTTTGCCTGCATACACCCCAACCGGCGGGCATGCCTCGCCCCGTTGCTGTGCCGCCCACGTCTTGAGCGTTACCGCAGCACCGGCATACCCGGCCCAGTAACCAAAGGCGGCAACGCGGCGGCCATCTTCGCTCACCAGATATTCCAGATCATAAAGCGTGCCGCCCCCGGCCTTGAACCGCTCCAGCAGCGCACGACCCGAATGCTGGCCCTTATAGGCATGGCCGAACATGATGTGGCGATGGGGCAGGGGGGCGCCATCTTCGGGCAGTTCCTTGAGGCCAAAGATGATCGCGTCCAGCGGGGCCTCGGGCCACGAATTCTCAGCCGCGATTGCACAGCCAGCGTCCTTGTAGCCATCAATCGGAATGGCGCGGACATGGCTTTCCTCAACCGTCACGCGGATACCTGCGGCGATCAGTGCTGCGGCTCCTTCGGGTGTCAGCCCCACCCGTTCCTCGTTCGGGCGCTGTTCCGCCCTGACCCAGAGATGTGTCATCTTATTTCCTTTTGTCAGAGCATCCCGGCAGCGCGCACCGCCTGAACCGAAGGCCGTGCCTCCATCGCCTCGCGGAAGGCGATGATCCTGGGGAAGGCCGAGACATCGACGCCGTCGCCTTCCAGCCAGCTGCAAACCACATAAAGATAAGCATCGGCCAGAGAGAACGCGTCCCCCAGAACAAACGGCCCGCGCAACCCGTTTGACGAGATATAGTCGCAAGATGCAGTCATCGTTTGCGCGACCTTGTCCGTCATGTCTTTCCAGCTGGACTTCTTGTCGGCCCAGCGATGCCCGCGCAGCTTGTGGGCGTGGTTCACATGCATGGTCGAGGCCAGATAGAACATTACCTCACGCATGCGGGCGGCCATGACCGGATCAGCTGGTACCAACCCGGCCTCGGGTGCCTTGACCGCAATATATTCCAGCAACGCGCCGGTCTCGGTCAGGATGCCGCCATCGACCACCAGCGCCGGAACGCGCCCCTTGGGATTGATCTGCTTGTAGGCCGGTTTTGTCTGTTCCCCATCGGCAAAGTCCAGCTTGATTGCTTCATAGTCCAGTCCGGCCTCTTCCAGAGCAATCGCAACAGCGACCGAGATGGTTCGGGGTGCGTAATAAAGCTGCATCGGGGATCTCCAATCTGCTTCCTACAGGTGGGTCTGCGCAAACTGCCGGTCAGGTGCTTCCAGATGCGGCACCGCATTGAACAGGACCGGGCTCAGCTGCGCGCCAATCGGGTGCAGACGATGCATCGACGTGTTCATGATGGCAAGGGCCACCCGCGCCATCGACGGGATGTCCAACCCCATCGCCTGCCGCACCACCATCGAGATCAACCCGCCCGAGGTCACGACGATGGCCGGTCCGCCCTCGGTCCCGATCTCGTGCAGCGCATCGCGGACGCGGGCTTCAAACGCCTCGAAGGTTTCCGGAGCGTTCTCGATCTTTCCGCTGGCCCAGGCCGCGAAGGTTTTGGGCAAGTGTTCGACAAATCCCTCTCGATCGGTCGGGATTTCGACGCCATGCTGTTCTTCGAATAACTGTGCAAGGGTGAAATACTCGATCTCGTTCAGCCGTGCGTCGTAGACAGGATCGGTCAATCCCATGCTGGTGACCGTCTCGGTGTGGCGGGTCAGGGTGCCACAATAGACGCGTGTATAGTGGCTGCGGGTGTCACGCAGATGCGCGCCCAGCCAGCGGGCCTGTTGATGGCCCAGATCGCTCAGCTTGTCATAGCTTGCTTCGTCGCGCGCTGTCGTGTTTGCCTGCCCGTGGCGCACCAATGTGATATGTGACATGTCGCTCCCTCTTGCGCCGAAGTCTTAGGGCAGGTTCCTTGCCGGGACCAGAGGGGTTTCTTGATCTCGCCGGAAAAACATTCGCAGCTGTCCGGTTTCTGGCTATGGTCGCCCTGACCAACTGCGCCCGGAGGGATTCATGGCCGTCGATCACACGCGTTTTCTGGATGATCTGCACAAGCTGCGTGAATTCGGTGCCTCGGGTGTGGGCAAAGGAGTCATCCGCCCGGCCTATTCAAAAGCGGATATTGCGGCGCGCCAATGGCTGGCGGACCGTATGGCCGACGCAGGTCTGACACCGCATTTCGACCCGGTCGGCAATCTGTTCGGGCTGGCGCCTGGCCGTTCTCTGCTCATGGGGTCGCATTCCGACAGCCAGCCCGAAGGCGGCTGGCTGGACGGCGCGCTCGGCGTGATTGCCGCGCTGGAGATCGCGCGGTCCAGCGACCAGCCGATCTCGGTCGTCAGTTTTCAGGACGAAGAAGGCCGGTTCGGTGTGACCACGGGCTCGGCGGTCTGGTCCGGCGGTCTGCCGCTGGACAAGGCCGATGTGTTGACCGACGGTGCCGGCGTCAGCTTTGGCGAGGCCCGATCTTCCATGGCGAACCTGTCGCAGGGTTTTGTCGATCCCGCGCGGTTCAGTGGCTTTGTCGAGATGCATATCGAACAGGGCCCCTCTCTGGACGCTGCGAACGAGCAGATCGGCGTCGTTACCGATATCGTCGGCATCCGGGACATGTCGGTCACTTTCGAAGGGCAGCAGAATCACGCGGGCACCACGCCAATGCATTTGCGCCGCGATGCGTTTCAGGCGTTGTCACTGTTCAACACGCGCCTCACCGAACGGTTTCGCAACGTGGTGACACCGCAAACCGTCTGGACCATCGGGCGGGTCGACCTTCACCCCAATGCGTCGTCCATCGTGCCGGGTCGGGCGCGGTTCTCGATGCAGTGGCGCGATGGCGATCCGGATCGGCTGTCGCGGATGGAGGAAATCATCCGTACCACAGCGCAGGAAGTAGCCAGCGAACAGGACATGGTATTGACCTACGGCCCTTTGCTTGGGTTGGAACCTGTCACGATGGATCAGACCCTGCGCGCGGCGCTGGAACACGGTGCCGAACAGGTGGCCCCCGGCAGGTGGCGCAGGATGCCGTCGGGCGCGCTGCACGATGCCACAAACGTGTCGCGCCTGATGCCTGTTGCGATGCTGTTCGTGCCGTCAATCAACGGTATAAGCCACGATTTTGCCGAAGATACCGCCGAAAGCGATCTTGTGGCCGGGCTGAGTGTGCTGGATCTCGCAGTGCAGTCACTTGAAGGGCGGGTGCGATAAGGTGCGGGCAAAATACTGTTTTTACAGGCCATTGCGGTTGGTTTGTCTGGTGTTATCGTCGCGCTCGAAACTGTGATCGGCAAACCCTTGCAAAAGCCAAAAGACCAATGTTGCCTAACGGAAAAAAGTTTCCTATAGGAACGCCAAGGATGCATACGCCCGTATACAGACTTGTCCCACAGGCGGTACTCTGGTTCGCAAGTTGACCGGAATCGTTGCAAAATTGATAGCGTGGGGCAGACTGACGGGAATGCGTTCGAAACCGAAAGATACGAAAAGGTATCCAAGATGACCGAGATTAGACGCACGCCGTTGTATGCCTTGCATGTTGAGTTGGGCGGCAAGATGGTTGATTTTGCCGGGTGGGAGATGCCAGTTCAGTATCCGCTGGGGATCATGGGCGAGCATAAGCAGTGCCGCGAGAAGGCGGCGTTGTTTGATGTGTCGCATATGGGTCAGGTGATTTTGCTGGGCGAGAATGTGGGCGAGAAGCTGGAAGCTCTGTGTCCGCAGGCTTATGCGACGCTGAAGGAAGGCAAGGCGCGGTACGGGTTCTTCACCAATGCCGAAGGCGGGATCATGGATGACCTGATCGTGTCGAATGCGGGGGATCATTACTTTGTGGTGGTGAACGCGGCGCTGCGCCATCAGGACATTCCGCATATGCGCGACAATCTCGAAGGTGTCGAAGTGACCGAGATCTTCGACCGCGCGCTGGTGGCCGTGCAAGGTCCCAAGGCCGAGGACGTGGTGGGCGCGCTCTGCCCTGCGGCGCGCGACCTCAAGTTCATGGAAACCACGATTGCTGACATCCTGGGTGTCGAATGCCGCATCTCGCGGCTGGGCTACACGGGTGAGGACGGGTACGAGATCTCGATCCCCGAAGACAAGGCGATCGAGATTACCCGGGCGTTCCTGGCGCATGAGGATTGCGAACCGGCGGGTCTGGGCGCGCGCGACAGCCTGCGGCTGGAGGCGGGTCTGTGCCTGTACGGCAATGACATTGACCAGAGCACCTCGCCGGTCGAGGCCAGCCTTGGCTGGGCGATGCAGAAACGCCGCAAGGAAGAAGGCGGCTTTCCGGGTGCGGAACGTGTGCAGCGCGAACTGGCCGAGGGGCCTGCGCGCAAGCTGGTGGGCATCAAGCCCGACGGCCGCGCGCCCGCGCGTCAGGGGGTCGAGGTGCAATGCCTTGAGGGCAACACCATCGGTCAGATCACCTCGGGCAGCTTTGGCCCCACGGTCGGCGGCCCGGTTGCAATGGGCTATGTGTCCGCGGGCCATGGCGAGCCGGGCGAGAAGGTCAACCTGATCATCCGGGGCAAGGCGCAACCGGCGCAGATCGTGGCGCTGCCCTTCGTCAAACAGAATTACAAGCGTTGAAGTCAGGAGAGAGACACCATGGCAACCTATTATTCCGAAGAGCATGAATGGCTGGCGGTCGAAGGCGACACGGCCACGCTGGGCATCACCAAACACGCGGCCGAGCAGCTGGGTGAGGTGGTCTTTGTCGAGCAGCAGGAAGTGGGCGACGAGTTCGACAAGGACAGCGAGATCGGCGTGATCGAATCCGTCAAGGCCGCCTCCGAGCTTTACGCGCCGGTTGATGGTGAGATTATCGAGGTGAACGAGGCGCTGGCCGACAATCCCGGCGCGCTGAACGACGACCCCGAAGGCGAGGCCTGGATCTACAAGATCAAGATCGCCGATGCCGCGCAGCTGGAAGATCTGATGGACGAAGCCGGCTACAAGGCCTTCATCGGCTAAATCCGGCCCGGAGCCCCAGAGACCGGGGCTCCCCGCTTCATCTTTTTCCAAATACTCCCGCCGGAGGCATCTGCCAGAGCGGCCGGGCGAGACATTCTTTGAGGAGCGCTGCAATGGCCTTCAAACTGACCGACTACGAAGCCTATGACTTCGCCAATCGCCGCCACATCGGCCCGTCGCCCACCGAGATGCGCGACATGCTGCAGGTGATCGGCTTCAAGACGCTGGACCAGCTGATCGACGCCACCGTCCCGCCCGCGATCCGGCAGAAGGAGCCGCTGGACTGGGGCCCGGCGATGACGGAACGCGATGCGCTCTTTCACATGAAGCAGGTGGCGGGCAAGAACAAGGTTCTGACCTCGCTGATCGGTCAGGGCTATTACGGCACCACCACCCCGGCGCCGATCCTGCGCAACATTCTGGAAAACCCGGCCTGGTACACCGCTTACACGCCCTATCAGCCCGAGATCAGCCAGGGCCGGCTAGAAGCGCTGCTGAACTTCCAGACCATGGTCAGCGACCTGACCGGGCTCGATGTGGCCAACGCCTCGCTGCTGGACGAAGCCACTGCCGCGGCAGAAGCCATGGCAATGGCCAAGCGCGGCGGCCGGTCCAAGGCCAATAACGCGGCCTTCTTCGTCGACCGCAACTGCCATCCGCAGACCATCGCGGTCATCAAAACCCGCGCCGAGCCGCTGGGCATCGACGTGCAGGTGGGCGATCCCGATCAGCTGGATGCAGGTGCCGTCTTTGGTGCAATCTTCCAGTATCCGGGCACCCATGGCCATGTGCGCGACTTCACGAACGAGATCGCGGCGCTGCATGAACATAACGCCATCGCCGTTGTCGCCGCCGACATCCTGTCGCTGGCGCTGCTGAAATCCCCCGGCGAGATGGGCGCGGATATCGCCATCGGCTCGACCCAGCGCTTTGGCGTGCCGATGGGTTATGGCGGCCCGCACGCCGCGTATATGGCGACCACCGACAAGCTGAAGCGCTCGATGCCGGGCCGGATCATCGGGGTCAGCATCGACAGCCGCGGCAACAAGGCCTACCGCCTGGCGCTGCAGACCCGCGAGCAGCACATCCGCCGCGAAAAGGCGAACTCGAACGTCTGCACCGCGCAGGCGCTGCTGGCCGTCATTGCTTCGATGTATGCGGTCTATCACGGACCCGACGGCATCAAGGCGATCGCGCAATCGGTGCACCGCAAGACCTCGCGCCTGGCCGCCGGTCTGGAAGAGGCGGGCTTTGCGGTGGAACCCGAAGTGTTCTTCGACACCATCACGGTCGAGGTCGGCCACCTGCAGAACGTGGTGATGGAGGCCGCCGTGGCCCGTGGCGTCAACCTGCGCAAGGTCGGCGAGACCCGCGTGGGCATCAGCCTGGACGAACAGACCCGCCCCGAAACCATCGAGGCGGTCTGGGGTGCCTTCGGCATCGACCGCAAGGATGACAGCTCGAACAAGCAATACCGCCTGCCGGATTACGCGCTGCGCGAAAGCGAGTACCTGACCCACCCGATCTTCCACAAGAACCGGGCCGAGGCCGAGATCACCCGCTATATGCGCCGTCTGGCCGACCGCGATCTGGCGCTGGACCGGGCGATGATCCCGCTGGGCTCGTGCACCATGAAGCTGAACGCCACGATCGAGATGATCCCGGTCACCTGGCCCGAGTTCGGCAACCTGCATCCCTTCGTGCCCGAAGATCAGGCGCGGGGCTATCACGAGATGATTGCGGACCTGAACGACAAGCTGTGCCAGATCACCGGCTATGACGCAATCAGCCAGCAGCCCAACTCGGGCGCGCAGGGCGAATATGCGGGCCTTCTGACCATCCGCAACTATCACTTCGCCCGTGGCGAAGGGCAGCGCAATGTCTGCCTGATCCCGACCTCGGCCCATGGCACCAACCCGGCTTCGGCGCAGATGGTGGGCTGGCAGGTTGTGCCGGTGAAATCGGATGACAAGGGCAACATCGATCTGAATGACTTCCGCGAAAAGGCGGAAAAGCATTCGGACCATCTGGCCGCCTGCATGATCACCTACCCCTCGACCCATGGCGTGTTCGAGACCACCGTGCAGGAGGTCTGCCAGATCACCCATGATCACGGCGGTCAGGTCTATATCGACGGCGCCAACATGAACGCCATGGTCGGCCTGTCGCGCCCCGGTGACATTGGCGGCGATGTCAGCCACCTGAACCTGCACAAGACCTTCTGCATCCCGCATGGCGGTGGCGGCCCCGGCATGGGTCCGATCGGCGTCAAGGCGCATCTGGCCGAGCATCTGCCGGGCCACCCGGAATATGGCACCGCCGTGGGCCCGGTCTCGGCGGCCCCCTTCGGCTCGCCCTCGATCCTTCCCGTCTCATGGGCCTATGTGCTGCTGATGGGCGGTGCGGGGCTGACGCAGGCCACCAAGGTGGCGATCCTGAACGCCAACTACATCGCGGCGCGGCTCAAGGACGCCTATCCGATCCTCTACACATCGGAAACGGGCCGGGTGGCGCATGAATGCATCCTCGACACAAGGCCGCTGGACGAGGCGGCGCATGTCACCGTCGACGATGTGGCCAAGCGTCTGGTCGATTCAGGCTTCCACGCCCCCACGATGAGCTGGCCGGTGGCCGGAACCCTGATGGTCGAGCCCACCGAATCCGAACCCAAGGACGAGCTGGACCGTTTCTGCGACGCCATGCTCTCGATCCGCTCGGAAGCGCAGGACATCATCGACGGCAAGATCGACGCGGAAAACAACCCGCTGAAAAACGCCCCTCACACGGTGCGTGATCTGGTCGGCGACTGGGACCGCCCCTACACCCGCGAACAGGCCTGCTTCCCTCCGGGCTCCATGGGCGTCGACAAATACTGGTCCCCCGTCAACCGCGTCGACAACGCATACGGCGACCGAAACCTCGTCTGCACATGCCCACCCATGGACGCATACGAAGACGCCGCAGAGTAACACAACCCTACCCCGCCGAAACATCGGCGGGGTTTTTCGCCAATCGGAAACGCGTGTTCTGATTTGTGCCCGTTTCAGATGTCGTTTTTACCCGGTAAAGCGTCTTTTCTGCTTGCTGCAGGTGCGAAGGCCCCCTAGGTCTGTCCGTGGGACACCCCTCCCCAACGAGGGGCGTGTATCTGGAAGGGTAATACACATGACGATCGAACAACCGGCGACGCGGCCGGCAAATCCGCGTTTTTCTTCGGGCCCCTGTGCCAAACCCCCCACATTTGACCTGACAAAACTGGCTGATGCCGCATTGGGCCGGTCGCACCGCGCCGCTGTCGGCAAGGATAAGCTGAAGGCGGCCATCGAAGGCACGCGCGAGATTCTGGGCATTCCGGCGGATTACCGCATTGGCATCGTTCCCGCCTCGGACACCGGCGCGGTTGAAATGGCGCTGTGGTCTTTGCTGGGTGCGCGCAAGGTCGAGATGCTGGCCTGGGAAAGCTTTGGGTCCGGCTGGGTGACCGATGTGGTCAAGCAGCTGAAGATCGACGCCGAGGTGAAGACCGCGGATTACGGGCAGATCGTTGATCTGGCCTCGGTCGATTTCGCAAATGACGTGGTGTTCACGTGGAACGGCACAACCTCGGGTGTACGGGTACCCAATGGCGACTGGATTGCCGATGACCGCCAGGGCCTGACGATCTGCGATGCAACCTCGGCGGCCTTTGCGATGGATCTGCCCTGGGACAAGCTGGATGTAACAACCTTCAGCTGGCAGAAAGTGCTGGGCGGCGAAGCAGCCCACGGGATGCTGATCCTCAGCCCGCGTGCTGTTGAACGGCTGGAAAGCTATACCCCCGCATGGCCGCTGCCCAAGATTTTCCGCCTGACCAAGGGCGGCAAGCTGATCGAAGGCATCTTTACCGGGGCAACGATCAACACGCCGTCAATGCTGGCGGTCGAAGATTATCTGTTTGCACTGGACTGGGCCCGCTCGGTGGGCGGATTGCAGGGGCTGATCGCGCGTGCGGATGCCAATGCGGGTGCGGTACACGCGTTCTGCGACCAGAACGGCTGGATCGCAAACCTGGCAGAGGATGAGGCGACACGGTCGAACACTTCGGTCTGCCTGAAGTTCACCGACGCGCGTATTCAGGACGGTGCAGCCTTTGCCAAGGCGGTCGCCAAGCGACTTGAGGCCGAGAATATCGCACTTGATATCGGCGCTTATCGCGACGCGCCTGCGGGCCTGCGCATCTGGTGCGGCGGTACGGTTGAAACCTCGGATATTCAGGCGATGCTGCCCTGGCTGGCATGGGCCTTTGCGACCGAGATCAAAGCGCAGGCGCAGGCTGCCTGAGTTTCATGTGCCGGGCTGAAGCCCGGCCTACCCCATCACTGATGTAAGGCGGGCGTCAGCCCGCTACCCCCTGAAGAATTCAAAGGACCAACCAAAATGGCTCCCAAAGTACTCGTATCCGACAATCTCAGCGAAACCGCAGTGCAGATTTTCCGCGACCGTGGCATTGACGTGGATTTCATGCCCGAGCTGGGCAAAGACAAAGACAAGCTTGCCGAGGTGATCGGTCAATATGATGGCCTCGCCATCCGTTCGGCAACCAAGGTTACACCGACCCTTCTGGAAAAAGCCGACAGGCTGAAGGTCATCGGCCGCGCCGGGATCGGCACCGACAATGTCGACAAAGAGGCAGCCTCGAAAAAAGGGGTGATCGTGATGAACACACCCTTCGGCAACATGATCACCACCGCCGAACACGCCATCGCGATGATGTTCGCCGTGGCGCGGCAAATCCCCGAGGCCAGCACCTCGACCCATGCGGGCAAGTGGGAAAAGTCCAAGTTCATGGGGATCGAGCTGACCAACAAGACACTGGGCGTGATCGGTGCCGGTAACATTGGTGGCATCGTGTGCGAACGTGCGTTGGGCCTGAAGATGAAAGTCATCGCTTATGATCCTTATCTGGGCGAAGAGAAAGCGTCCAAGATGGGCGTCGAAAAGGTCGAGCTGGACGAACTGCTGGCGCGCGCCGATTTCATCACCCTGCATGTGCCGCTGACCGATCAGACCCGCAACATCCTGAGCCGCGAAAATCTGGCCAAAACCAAAAAGGGTGTACGGATCATCAACTGTGCCCGTGGCGGTCTGGTCGATGAAGTGGCTCTGGCCGAGATGCTGCAATCCGGTCATGTTGCCGGAGCGGCCTTTGACGTGTTCAGCGAGGAACCCGCCAAGGATAACGCGCTGTTCAACCTGCCCAACGTGGTCTGCACGCCCCATCTGGGCGCGGCGACCACCGAGGCGCAGGAGAACGTGGCCTTGCAGGTGGCTGAACAGATTTCGAACTACCTGCTGACGGGCGCGGTCGAGAACGCGCTGAACATGCCCAGCGTGACAGCGGAAGAAGCCAAGCTGATGGGGCCGTGGATCAAGCTGGCAGGTCATCTGGGCAGCTTCATCGGCCAGATGACGGATGAACCGGTCAAGGCGATCAACATCCTCTATGACGGTGTGGCCGCTGAAATGAACCTGGCTGCGCTGAACTGTTCGGTGGTCGCGGGGATCATGAAAAAGTTCAACCCCGAGGTGAACATGGTCTCGGCCCCTGTGGTCGCGAAAGAACGCGGGATCAAAATCTCGACCACCAATCAGGATAAGTCAGGTGTTTTTGATGGCTATATCAAGGTCACGGTCGTAACGGACAAACGTGAACGGTCGATCGCGGGTACGGTGTTCAGCGATGGCAAGCCGCGCTTCATCCAGATCAAAGGCATCAATATCGATGCCGAGGTCGGCGCTCATATGCTGTACACCACCAACGAAGACGTGCCCGGCATCATCGGCACGCTGGGTCAGACCATGGGTGAGAACAACGTTAACATCGCCAATTTTACCCTCGGCCGCACAGAGGCTGGCGGCGAAGCGATTGCGTTGCTCTATGTCGACGAACCGGTCCCGGCCGAAGCACGGGCAAAGCTTGCCGAAACAGGTCTGTTCACGCAGATCAAACCGCTGGAATTCGACGTCGCCTGATCGCGGCTGTTGAGTTTAAGAAACAGTTCAGGACCCGGTTATGCGAATACCCGGGTCCTTTCTTCTCTGATTTCGCAATCTGAGTCACAAGCGAGCTGACTCATACCGCCGGAGGATTCTATGACTTTGCCAGTCTATGCCATTGGTGATCTGCACGGGCAGGTGGCCGAACTGGACCGCGCGCTGTCTCTGATCCAAAGCGATGGCGGCCCCGATGCTCAGATCGTGTTTCTTGGTGATTACGTGGATCGCGGCCCTGACAGTCGCGGGCTGATTGACCGCCTGATTGCCGGGCGTGATGCTGGCCGGAACTGGATCACTCTGTTGGGCAATCACGACCGCATGTTTGCCTGGTTCATGGAGGACACTCCGCGCCACGATCCGCATTTGTTGGTGGGATACCACTGGCTGCATGACAGGTTGGGCGGGGTCGACACCCTGCGCAGCTATGGGGTGGAATTCGAAGGTCAGATCCGCCTTGAAAACCTGCACCGTATGGCTAAGACAGCCGTGCCGAAGTCGCACCTGACCTTCCTGCGCGATCTGGTGGTGATGCATCAGACGCCCGAGATTGTCTTTGTTCATGCGGGTATCCGTCCGGGTGTGCCGCTGAATGAACAGCAGGCAAGTGATCTGATCTGGATCAGACAGGACTTCCACGACTACCACGGCCCGCATCCCAAACTGATCGTTCATGGTCACACGCCTGTGGATCAGGCGACGCCTTATGGCAACCGGATCAATCTGGACACGGGGGCCGGATACGGACGCCCGACGGGCGTCGCCGTATTCGAGGGACAGAATTGCTGGGAACTGACCGAACAGGGTCGAACACTGTTGACGCCCTGACCGTCCCGCATGGGTATGACACTGGAGATTGGAATATGTACGTCGCCACTTTGCTGACCAACCCGGTTGCACCCTCGCTGGACCGTGCCCTGCCTGAATCGCTGCGCAACGCGTGGGGCGGTGGAGATGTCCTGTGGCTCAGCCCGGACGAGGCGGTCGAGTTTGAGCTGAGTGACATGCCCGCCAATCGCTGGGACGTTTGGGCTGATCTGCAAGGCATGGGCGTGGACCTGATTGTGCAGCCCGCACAGGGGAGGCGCAAAAAGATGCTGTTGGCCGATATGGACAGCACCATGATCCAGCAGGAATGCATTGACGAACTGGCGGATGAGGCTGGCGTCGGCGAAAGGGTCAAGGACATCACCGCCCGCGCCATGAACGGAGAGCTGGATTTCGAAGGTGCTCTGATCGAACGGGTTGGTCTGCTGAAGGATCTGGATGAAAGCGTCATTGGCAAAGTCCTGCGCGAACGGATCACCCTGATGCCCGGCGGACAGGCGTTGCTGGCAACAATGCGAGCCAACGGTGCCTATGCTGCAATGGTGTCCGGTGGCTTTACTGCCTTCACCGCGCGGGTGGCAGAGCTGCTGGGGTTCGATGAAAACCGCGCCAACACTCTGCTGGCCGCAGATGGCAAACTGACGGGCGATGTGGCGCGTCCCATATTGGGGCGGCAAGCCAAGATCGAGGCGCTTGAGCAGATTTCCACGCGTCTTGGGTTGTCCGAAAATGACGTGATCGCCGTGGGCGACGGGGCCAATGATCTGGGCATGCTGGAGCGGGCCGGAACCGGGGTTGCCCTTCACGCCAAGCCGTCGGTGGCCGCGAAATGTGACGTGCGGGTGAATCACGGCGATCTGACGGCACTGCTTTACCTGCAAGGGTACAGTCGCTTGGATTTTGCCGAATCCTGACAGGGCTTTTCATTATTTAACATTTGTGTTAAATAGAGGTTATGAGCACGCTTCTGACCACCTTTTCCGCTTTGTCCGATGCCACCCGGTTCTCGATTGTCGAGCAGCTGATGGAGCAGGGCGAACTGCCCGCCGGTGACCTGATCGAAGGGCGCGGAATGTCCGGTGCTGCGATTTCGCGCCATCTGAAAGTGTTGCGCGAGGCAGGGTTGGTGCAGCAGCGCGTGCGGGGCACCCAACGGATGTACTCCATCCGGTCCGACGGGCTGCGGATGATTGCCGACTGGACGATCTCCAAACGGCAATTCTGGGAAAGCAGCCTCGATCGCCTCAGTGATATTATCGAAAGGGAGAAGTCATGGCCGACCTGAAACTGGAACGGGACTTCCCCGTCAGCCCAGAGGATCTGTTTGTATGGATCAGCGACGGCAGCCGGTTGTTGCAATGGTGGGGGCCCGAAGGGATGCACGTGCCTGAGCACAATCTGGATTTCTCGCGCACCGGCCCGTGGTATTCGGTCATGGAAAACGGCGAGGGTCAGCAAAACAAGGTCTCGGGCCACGTCACGCATGTCGACCCGCCAAACTCGGTGGGGTTTACCTGGGGCTGGCATGACGATCAGGATCAGCGCGGGGCCGAAAGCCACGTTTCCTTCACAGTCACAGCGACGGGCGCAGGGTCACGCTTGGTTTTGGACCACCGCGAACTGGCCGATGCCGAAGCAGCCGCGAACCACAATCAGGGCTGGACGTCTTCGCTGCGCAAACTCGAAGCGAAGTGCAAATAAGGTTTCATCAGGGAGGAGCGATATGCCCCAATATTTGTTTGTCTATCACGGGGGACACACCCCGACCGACCCCGCCGAGATCGAGGCGACCATGGCCGCTTGGGGCGCATGGTTTCAGGGTATGGCCGAAGCGTTAGAGATCCCCGGCAACCCGGTCGGACAGTCCTATACGGTCAGCAGCAGCGGGGTTGTCGACAATGGCGGCGCAAACCCGGCCTCGGGCTTTACCGTGATCAAGGCCGACAGTATCGAAGCCGCGACCGAGATGGCCAAGGGCTGTCCTATGGTCGTCAATGGCTCGGGCTCGGTCGAGGTGGCCGAGGTGCACGAGATCGAGATGTAGGGGCCTTAGCCGGGGAAACCCGGCGCAGGTTTGATCACGCCGCATTCCAGCCCCCGGCGGCTGTATTGCGTGGCGTTCATGAACTTGCGGGTGGCCGGGTGATCGGCCTCCAGCACACCAAGGCTCACCAGAATAGCGGCGATGGCGCATTCGCTGGCCCGCGTGGTGCCATCGGTGATCTTCAGCGCAACGCCCATGCGTTTTTTCGGGATGATGGCCACAAACACCGCCTCGGCCCCGGTCTTGATGGCAACACGCCCGTTCATGGCGCGCATCAGTTCGGTGCAGGCACGTGTCTCACCGGCTACCAGTTGCGGGTGTTTTACCATTGCCGCCACCAATTGCACCGCCGCCTCGCTGGAACGGTCGGACCGATCCGAGGCGCTGGAGAACCATGCCATCGACCGGGCCAGCCCGGCCAGCGACACGGCGAAATTCGGGGCGGAACAGCCGTCAATACCGTAACCGGGGCTGGTTTCGCCTGACGTCTCTTCGATGGCAGACAAGCAGGCCTGCTGCACCGGGTGATCGATTTCCAGATATTCCGGTCCTGCGCCCATATGCTGACCCAGTGTCAGGAAACCACAATGCTTGCCGGAACAGTTGTTGTGGATCTGGCACGGGGTGTCATCCGCCAGGATCAGCCGATCCCGCGCGGCAGTGTCCGCTGGCTCCTGTGGCCCGCAGCGCAAGTCGTGCTCGCTCAGCCCCAGATGATCAAGCCACGCTGTTACGCGGTCGGTATGGATCGCAGCCCCATTGTGTGACGCGCAGGCCAATGCAAGATGTTCGCTGTTCAATCCGTATTTTGCAGCGGCTCCCGACGTGACCAGCGGAAGCGCCTGAATCATCTTGGCGGATGAGCGCGGATAGATAACCGCCTGCGGGTCGCCCCAGCTGCGCACGATCTGGCCGGTGTCGTCGCAGATGACCGCGTGGCCCAGATGCAGGCTTTCCAGCAAGTTGCCACGCCACAGTTCTGTCATTGCTACGGGCTGCGTCATCTGGACCTCCGAAATTAATGCGCAAAATTCTGCCAATCGCCCTTTCGCCTGTGGCGAAACCTGCGTTAGTGTGTGTATGTCGGCAATCATCGGAATGCGCAACGGAATAGACGGGCCGGAAGGGTTCGCAGCCATGTCCGATGGATTTGAGGTATCGGTCGAGCTAGGAGGCTGGACAAATGGGATCAATGCTCGTTCGTACGATTGCGGGCCTGTGTGTGGCAGGCATCGCCGCGACTTCTGCAATCGCCCAGCAGGCGACAAGCACAAACCGGGTTGCTGCAAAAACGGACTGGAGCGTTTTTGTCGAAGATGATCCCACCGAATGCTGGAGCGTTTCGGCCCCCAAGGAAACCGTGAACACCCGGGGCGGGCGCGTCGTATCCGTGCGGCGCAGCGACATCCTGTTGTTTGTGTTCTATCGGCCCAATGCCGAGGTCAAAGGACAAGTGACCTTTACCGGCGGCTATCCGTTTGCACCGGGATCGACAGTGAACCTGAATGTCGACGGGTCCGAGTTTGAACTGTTCACCGAAGGTGAGTGGGCCTGGCCTGCGTCAGATGCAGATGACGCCAAGATCGTCACCGCGCTGAAACGCGGAACCGAGGCTGTTCTGACTGCCCGGTCCGAACGCGGCACGCAAACCAAGGACACCTTCTCGCTGCTGGGCTTTACCGCAGCAATCGAAGACGCCGAAAAGCGCTGCACCAAGTAAGCACCCCGACCTAAGCAAATGGTCGCGTCATTGGCGGCGCTTTTCTTATGTGGACTTCCGTCAAGTGGGTCAGTCCATGCTGCGATTGCTCAATCCGCCCTCAAATGGCAGGATTGAGCCCAACCTGTGAATTCGAATTCTTCGCCGCGAGCGCACGCAGCGTGAAAATCGCCGCACGTGCTCGGTTCATGGCACTGCGCGGCGGCGGAGATAGCTGCCATTCAGCCATGGTGCAGAGAAACTTTGGTTGGCGAGGATCAAGTTGCGGGACAAAGCTGCCATTTCGCTACGACTGAGTGCATTTCAACTTTCTCGCGGTTTGCAGACATTCGTTTTAAGTTGCCTCGCGTCGCACGAGCTCAGCCTGCGCCGTCCGCATTTCGGATCAAAGCGGCCAGCCGATAGAAGCCGTGGACGAATTTCGAGTATGGTAGCGTGAGGAACAATGTCAGCACCAAAGCAAGGTGGAGCGTGAGGAGATAGGGTTCGAGACCCGAATCTGAAGCGACATATAACAACAGACCAGACGTGCTGACAGCAAAGAGCAACAGGACGAATGCCATGTCGCCGCCGCGCACACGGGCATCGGACAATCTCCCATCGGCCCGCAATTTGAGCGATGCCATACAGAGGGTGCCTGCGCTTAGCATGAGACCGCCAGGTATTCCGAAGAGTTTTGGCAAACTAAACAACCCATAGGGTGCAGGCATATCAAAAACATAATGCAGTACTGTGCCAGAAGAGGTCGATGCAAAGCACAGCAAAAATCCCCACATCGTTAATTGATGCGCGATGCGGCGGGCATTGCTGAACCGGTCCTCATCTTCGAAATTACAGCCTTGCCCCTGCCCACCTGCCAGATTGCGCATGCTTGCCACGTCCCGCATCGCGCGGTTTAGGTCGCACAGCCTGATCCGCCCGCCCTCTACATGCGTCCAATACCGGCGTAGCGACACAAACGTAGCAAGAAAAGGCAACACAAAGGCGGGCGCAAAAACGGCGACCATCAAGGAATGGCTCATGTAGGCATAAAAACCGGCTCCATCGTTGGTCTTTTGCAAGGTCCCAGTGGCAAAAATCAAAGCAAACAGGCACAGAACAACCAAAGCGCCAATGGCAACACCGTGCCGGTCATAGGCCCGCGCAAACCCTGAAGGCCATGCGAACTCCTTCCAACTGTCGGTACGCACCTCTGCCAATATGCGCGGCAGGTTTATCGCAAACTCATGCGGTTCGGTGTATTGGCAGGCGTAGTAACAGCCACGGCAATTGTGGCACAGGTTGGCCAGTTGGGTGATGTCTCCATCGGCGAACTCGGTTTGGCGGGTGATCGCCGGGAACACGGCGCAGTAACCCTCGCAATAGCGGCACGCATTGCAAATCTCGATCTGCCGGCGGGCCTCTTGCCTTGTTTCAGCTGACATGCGCTGCGGCCTCCCTGCCTGCGATACGGCCAAAGACCGTGCCAATGGTCATCCCGAACCCGGCCAGATAGCCCTCGCCAAGGATCGACCCTGCCATGATTTCACCCGCCGCCCAGACGTTGGGCAGCGGCGCGCCGTTCGCCTGCACCCGCGCGGTTTCATCGACCTGAAGCCCGAGATAGGTGAACGTCACGCCGGGCCGCAGTTCATAGGCATAAAACGGAGGCTCGACCAAAGGACGCGCCCAATTGGTTTTGGGCGGTGTGAGGCCTTGGGTGGCCAGGCCGTCCAATTCCTGCGGACTGAAAGGCCCGTCGCCGCAGGCCGCATTGAACGCCTCGATGGTGCGCAGCGCCTGTTCTGGCAGGCCAAGCTTGATCCGCAAGGCATCAAGCGTCTCTGCCTTGATGGGCGGAAAAACCGACGGCATGAACAGATCGCGCGCGCGTGCATCAATGATGGAATAGGCCACCTGATCGGGCTGCGCCGCCACCAGCCGCCCCCAGATCGCGTAGCGTTTCGGCCAGACGTCTTCGCCCTCGTCATAAAACCGCTGACCGTCCTTGTTCAGAACCACTGAAAACGGCACACAATCTAGCCGCGTGACGATCCCGCCGTCAAACTTCGGTGCGCGCCCGTCAATGGCCACCGCATGACACTGGGTCGGATCGCCCACACTGCCCGCCCCCTGATCCAGGATGTCGCGCCAAACGACGCCGCGATTATAAGGCGTACCGCGGATCAGGAAGTTGCGGGCCGCAGGGCCCCAGGCTTCGGCCAGCCAGTCCAGATCGGCCTGAAACCCGCCGGAGGCAATCACCAATGCACGGCCTTGGATGTGCGTGCCGTCCTTCAACTCAACATGGGCAAACGCACCCTCGGCCATCCCCACATGCACCACCTCGGCCTCATAGCGCACCTCGACGCCCAGATCCTGCGCCCTCCGGTAGTAGGCATTCACCAGCGCTTTGCCGCCGCCCAGAAAGAACGCATTGGTCCGCCCAAGGCTCAGTGTGCCAGACAGCGAAGGCTGAAACCGCACCCCGTGCGCCTCCATCCAGGGAAGGCAGTCCTGCGAGGTTCGAATAACCATCCGCGCGAGTGCCTCATCGGTGTTCCCATTGGTCACGCGCATCAGATCGTCAAAATACTCGTCCTCCCCGAGCGTGTTGCACAAATCGTTTCCGATGCGTAGCTGGTCCTTTGATTTGACTGCGGGATGCTGTGATGCCTTTCAAATTCAATGCGTCGCGGCGGGATAAGTTTGCGAAGG
>NZ_JBXWSL010000019.1:0-45000 GCF_059613425.1 Ruegeria sp. BHSA123
GTTTCAGGAACTGCCACCGCTGATCTTCTTACCCATCACATCCGCTGCCTGCCGCAACGGGTCATCTGCGAGGTGCGCGTAGCGTTGCGTGGTAGACGGGTTCGTGTGTCCCAAAAGCCTGCCCACTATCGGTAAGCTCAAACCACTAGAAACCAGATGTGAAGCGTGTGTATGCCGGTTATCATGTACCCTGTAGTTTTCGAAACCTGCGGACTTCGTTATTGACCGCCAGAACCCTTTCAAGTCCTTGTACGGCTGCCCAGGATCGCGTCCGGGAAAGAGCCATGAGCTGTTTAGCGTATTCGACACTTGCATTTCCGACAGCAAGGCAGTGGTTGCCGAAGACAAAGGTAGGTGTTCTCGCCGTTTTTGCTTGGTGTGATGCGATGGTTTCGTCCACACGCGACGTTCTAGATCAATGTCTTCCCATTTGGCTGTCAGAACTTCTCCAATCCGCGCGCCTGTCAGAAGCTGGAAGCGGATTGCATTGGCAGCAGTCTGATTGGGGTGTTCGGATAGCGCCAATAGAAGCCGTTGAAGTTCCGCATCGGAAAGCCAGCGATCACGTTTTTCCTCTACGTATTTTTCAACACCACGCGCGGGATTGTCAGATCGCATCCCCCAGCGTACCGACAGTTGGAACATTTTTGAAGCAAGCGCGAGCGTTCGATTGGCCTGATAAGGAGTGTCGCGCATTTGGTTGTGCAATTTCTGGATATGCTGGTGTGTCACTTCAATGACCTTCAATTCACCCAGCTTAGGCAAAATGTACCTCTCCAACATGGAAAGATCATTCCGTACGCTACCGGGCCTTTTCTTTGGGACCGCATGTTCGGTCAAGTATTGCTCGGCAAGTGAGGAGACTGTTGGCGATTTTCGCAGCAACTGCCCGTCTGAGACCGGATCCCCACCTCTGATAACTTCGGCGAGAAGGTTTCGCGCCATCTCACGTGCTGTGCCAAGCGAAAGCGTTGGCCCATACTTGCCCAAAGTCTTACGTTTCGACCGACCAGTTTGCTTGCTTCGGTATTGAATGACAAAACTCTTCACGCCAGTGGTTTTCACCCGCAGTCCGAAGCCCGGTAAACTCTCGTCCCAATAGATTGCCTCACGATTTGTGGGCGAAAGGCGATCAATGCTTGTTTTTGTCAGTCGGATGTTTGGCATCGTAAGAGCATTCTACGCTAGGTAAGCAATAGGTAAGCACAAGAAAGAGAGTTGACAAGAGCTCGATCGTAGGCGGTAGTCCATAAGTTCCATAAAAATAAAGAGATTTGGTGTTTGAAAGAAGTGCCTGGAACTGCATCGAAAGGAGAGTAGTAAGACTTCTAATCAGCAGGTTGAGGGTTCGAGTCCTTCAGGGATCGCCATTGTCAAACCAGATCAATACCGGACATGCGCCTGCTTTGGTCGGCGCGATGTGATCTTGTGGCTGTTTGGTGTGGTATGAGGGGCTGGACGAGGGGGTCATGCCAGCCCCTCTAAGGGGTCACAGAGTGGTAGTATGTGTTCCTTAAGTACAATCTAACGTGATTCACCGGGCGGCGATATTGGGGGATTCCCGTAGGCTGGCATTTGCGCGGAAAATGCGTGTCGGGCGGGGTAATCCTGTTGAGATCAGACCGGGTTTTTGCGCGGTATTCGCGTTGAGGCTGCGGGAGCCGCTGGCAAAACCGGGGGCGATGCAAAAAATATATTGCAACCGGTTGCAAAGAAAATCATTGTTACGCACAACAACAAGATTCGGGAGAGCTGCATGTTGAGGGTCGGATTGCTGGGTGCCGGGCGTATTGGGCGTGTTCATGCGCAGGCCATATCTTCCCATCCGGGGAGCAGGTTGTGTGCCGTATCCGATGCGCTGCCCGAAGCGGCAGCCAGCCTGGCGCGTGAATATGGGGCCGAGGCACGCAGTTCAGAAGAAATAATTGCTGATCCCGAGATTGACGCGGTTCTGATTGCAACGCCGACGGATACGCATTCCGACCTGATCGAGGCGGCCACGGGCGCTGGCAAAGCCGTTCTGTGCGAAAAGCCCGTCGATCTGAGCCTTCAGAGGGCGCAAGACTGTCTGACAGCCGTCGCGGGGCGCGGCAAACCTGTCATGATCGGGTTTAACCGGCGGTTCGATCCTAATTTTGCAGCTTTGAAGGCCGGTTTGGACGCAGGTGAAATCGGCAAGGCCGAACTGTTGTCGATCACGTCATTTGACCCGGCACCGCCTCCGGTCAGCTATGTAAAAGTGTCCGGAGGACTGTTTCGGGACATGATGATCCACGATTTTGACATGGCGAACTTTCTGATGGGGGATGTGCCTCAGACCGTCACGGCGGTGGGATCGTCGCTTGTGGATGCGGAGATCGGCGCGGCAGGCGATGTGGATACGGCTGTGGTCACAATGACTTACGCAGACGGCCGGATTGCGGTCATCAAGAACTCGCGCCGGGCGGCCTATGGCTATGATCAGCGGGTCGAGGTGCTGGGTTCGGAAGGGTTGTTGCAGGCGCATAACATGCTGGAAAACACCGTCGTGAAATCGACGGCAGATGGCGTTGTGGGCGCAAAGCCGACTTATTTCTTTCTGGAACGCTACATGCCGGCCTATCGCGTGGAATGGGCCGCATTTGTTGATGCCGTCAGCGGCGGTTCCAACGTTCCCGTCACGTTGCAGGATGGTGTGGCGGCGCTGGCGATGGCCGAGGCCGCGACCCTGTCAGCGCAGACGGGAAAGCCCGTCCGGATGGAGGAAATTTTGAAACCGGTTGCAAAATGACCAAAATTCTTCAAACTAACGACAGCTCGGCCCTGCGCCGCAGCCACTGAGATTCGGCACAGCCGGATGATTGGGGCCGGTACCCCAACAGAAGATCAGACTGAACCAATGGGAGGAAACTGAAATGAAGAAATTCGTTAAAGGTGCACTTGCCGCGGGGGCACTGGCCCTGGCTACACCCGCTCTTGCGCAGGACATCGTGGTCGTATCGCATGGCCAGGCCAATGACGCATTCTGGAACGTCGTGAAGAACGGTGTTGAACAGGCTGGCAAGGATGTCGGTGTGAATGTGGAATACCGCGCACCGGAAACCTTCGACATGGTGGCCATGTCGCAGCTGATCGACGCTGCGGTGAACCAGGAACCTGATGGCCTGATCGTTTCGATCCCGGATGCGGATGCGCTTGGCCCGTCAATCGAACGTGCCGTTGCCGCAGGCATCCCGGTGATCTCGATCAACTCGGGGTCGGATGTGTCGAAACAGCTGGGTGCGTTGCTGCACGTGGGTCAGGACGAGTTTGACGCCGGGAAAGCTGCGGGTGAACAACTGGCTTCGATGGGGGGCAAAACCGCGATCTGTGTGAACCACGAAGTGGGCAACGTTGCGCTGGACCTGCGTTGCGCAGGTTTCGCGGAAGGCTTTGGCGGTAATGTCGAAGTTCTGCCGACCTCGAACGATCCGTCGGAAATCGAGTCGAAGGTCTCGGCTGCTCTTGCTGCTAACGAAGCCGTCGATACGGTTATGGCGCTGGGTGCAAGCTCGGCCGGTGAGCCGACTGTTGCCGCTGTCAAAGCGTCGGGCCGTGATGTGAACGTTGCATCCTTCGACCTGTCGGCCAACTTCCTGCAATCGATTGCGGATGGCGACGCGGCCTTTGCCATTGACCAGCAGCAGTATCTGCAAGGGTACCTGTCGGTGAACTTCATGGGCCTGCACGCCAAATACGGCCTGATGCCCGGTGGCAACGTTCCTTCGGGTCCGAACCTGATCACTCAGGACAAGGCCGCGCAGGTGATCGAGCTGTCCGCGCAGGGCATCCGCTGATCCATACCGCAACCTGAACTAAACGGGGCGGCGCGGTGGCGCCGCTCCCACCCAAGTGGGAGGAAACGATGAGTGACTCAGCGCAAATCGCCGGGGACGAAAGGGTCAAGAAAGAACCTTTCATGACCAAGCTCATGAAACGGCCCGAACTCGGTGCGATGGCCGGTGTCGTTCTGGTGGTCATCTTCTTTGCCATCACAGCAGACGATTCGATGTTTACCCTGGCCGGGGTCATGAATTTCATGACACCTGCGGCACAGCTGGGCATTCTAGCAATCGGTGCGGCCCTTCTGATGATCGGTGGTGAGTTTGATCTGTCCATCGGATCGATGGTGGCGTTTGCGGGCCTGTTCTTCGGCGTCTGCGTGGTGACATGGCATCTGCCACTGATCATTGCGATCCCCATGACATTTGTATTCGCGGCATTCGTCGGAGCAGTGAACGGCAATATCGTCATAAGATCTGGCCTGCCGTCCTTTATCGTGACGCTGGCTTTCCTGTTCATTCTGCGTGGCTTGTCCCTTGTTGGCCTCAAAGCGGCGACCGGAGGGTCGACCCAGTTGCGCGGTGTGCGTGACGTGGTTGAAAACGACTGGCTGGCGCCGTTCTTTTCGGGCGAAGCCTTTGGCAGCCTGTTTGCCTGGCTGGCGGCCAATGGCATGATTGACACCTTCAAAAGCGGAGCACCCAAGGTGCCCGGCGTTCCGGTCGAAATCCTGTGGTTCATCGTGCTGGCATTGGCCGCCACCTATGTGTTGCTGCGAACCCCGGCGGGGAACTGGATTTTCGCGGCGGGCGGTGACAGCACTGCGGCATCGAATTCCGGTGTTCCCGTGAGCAAGATCAAGGTGTCTCTGTTCATGCTGACTGCCTGTTGCGCTGCACTGGTGGCCATCATTACGGTGATCGACGCGGGCTCGACCGACGCACGGCGTGGTTTCCAGAAAGAATTCGAGGCGATCATCGCTGCCGTGATCGGGGGCTGTCTGCTGACGGGCGGATATGGCTCGGCCATCGGGGCGTTCTTTGGTTCGATCATCTTCGGCATGGTTGTCATCGGACTGACCTATACGGATTTTGATCAGGACTGGTTCCAGGTGTTCCTGGGCGCGATGCTGCTGATTGCCGTTCTGTTCAACAACGCGATCCGCAAACGCGTAACCGGGGAGCGCTGATATGACCGAAGATACCAAGTTCCACCATGGCGATGCGGCAGGCGATCAGGCCCCCATCGTGGAAATGAAGGATATCGAGAAGCACTTTGGCAACATCATCGCATTGGCGGGCGTCAGTTTTGACGTCAAGCCGGGTGAATGCCACTGCCTGCTGGGCGATAACGGCGCGGGCAAGTCGACCTTCATCAAGACCATGTCCGGGGTACATAAACCCACCAAGGGCGAGATCTTTTTCGAGGGCAAACCGCTGCATTTTGACACTCCGCGGGATGCGATGGAGGCAGGCATTGCGACCGTGTTCCAGGACCTTGCGATGATCCCGCTGATGAGCGTCACGCGCAACTTTTTCATGGGGCGCGAGCCGACCAAGGGTAAGGGTCTGCTGAAACGGTTCGATGTTGAACACGCGAATGAGGTCTGCATGGAAGAGATGCGCAAGATGGGCATCAACCTGCGCGGGCCGGATCAGGCGGTTGGCACCCTGTCTGGGGGGGAACGGCAGACCGTTGCCATTGCCCGCGCCGTGTATTTTGGTGCCAAGATCCTGATCTTGGACGAGCCGACCTCGGCCCTTGGTGTGCGCCAGACTTCGAACGTTCTGGCCACCATCGACAAGGTGCGCAGTCAGGGCGTCGGCGTGGTTTTCATCAGCCACAACGTGCGTCACGCGCTGGCGGTGGGTGACAGGTTCACCGTTTTGAACCGGGGCAAGACGCTGGGTACAGCAACGCGTGGCGAGATCACGCCAGAGCAGTTGCAGGACCTGATGGCAGGCGGTCAGGAAATGGCCGAGCTAGAAGGATCGCTGGGCGGTACGGTTTAAAGTACAGAACTTGGATGCCCCAATGGGGCATCCATCGGGCGGTGGCACGTGACGCCCCACTTTTTTCAGGCTTTGATACAAAAGCTGGCACCTTCGCAAATGACAAAACCCGCAGGTCGCCAAAGGCGGAGCTGAGTTGAAAGGGATCATGATGAGCAAGACAGTCCGATTGACTGCGGCGCAGGCTCTGGTGCGCTATCTGGGCGCGCAGATGAACGAGGCCGGAGAGCCCTTTATCGCAGGTGTCTGGGCGATTTTCGGCCATGGCAACGTGGCCGGTCTGGGCGAGGCGCTGCACGGTGTGAAAGACAGCCTGCCCACCTATCGCGGTCACAATGAACAGACCATGGCGCATTGCGCGATTGCCTATGCCAAGCAGTTGGGGCGCAGGCGGGCGATGGCGGTCACTTCGTCCATCGGGCCGGGGGCCACCAACATGGTCACCGCTGCTGCTCTGGCCCATGTGAACCGCCTGCCGGTTTTGTTGCTGCCCGGTGACGTGTTTGCCACGCGTGGTCCCGACCCGGTTTTGCAGCAACCCGAAGTGTTTTCGGACGGAACCATCAGCGCGAATGACTGTTTCAGACCGGTCAGCCGCTATTTCGACCGCATCACCCGGCCGGAGCACCTGTTGACGGCGCTGCCGCGCGCCTTCCGCACGATGACGGACCCGGCGGATTGCGGTCCGGTGACGCTGGCCTTTTGTCAGGATGTGCAGGCCGAGGCTTATGACTATCCCGAAAGCTTTTTTGAGCCGCGCGTCTGGTATCAGCGCCGAATTCGTCCGGATGAGGGTGAACTGACACGGGCCGTGGCCGCGATTAAAGCAGCCAAGCGCCCTGTGATCGTGGCCGGGGGCGGTGTGCATTATTCGGACGCGACCGCCGCTTTGCAGCGCTTTGCCGAGGCGCACAACGTGCCGGTGGCCGAGACGCAGGCTGGTAAATCCGCGCTGGCCTGGGATCACCCGCTGAACCTTGGTCCGATTGGCGTCACCGGCGGTGAGCCTGCCAACGATATCTGCGCCGAGGCGGATCTGGTGCTGGGCGTCGGCACCCGTTTTCAGGATTTCACCACCGGGTCTTGGGGATTGTTCGCGAACCCAGAGCGGGAATTGATCAGCCTGAACACCGCCGCCTATGACGCGGCAAAGCACGGCGCGATGCCGCTGCAGTCTGACGCCCGCGTTGGGCTGGGTGAACTGAGCGACGCGTTGGGCGGTTACCGCGCGCCTGATATGCCTGCAACGCTGAAGTCGGAATGGTTTGCCAAGGTCGACGCATTGACCGACGCGCCCGCAGACAGCAATGCGCTGCCCACGGATATGCAGGTGATTGGTGCCGTGCAGCGGGCGGCCAATGAAAACACCGTTGCCATGTGTGCCGCGGGCACGATGCCGGGTGAGTTGCACAAGCTGTGGAAGGCACCGCGCTCCGGTGCCTATCATATGGAATATGGCTTCAGCTGCATGGGGTATGAGATCGCCGGTGCGATGGGCATCAAGATGGCCCAGCCCGACCGCGACGTGATCTGCTTTACCGGCGACGGTACTTACATGATGGCGAACTCGGAAATGGCGACGGCGGCGATGATGGGGATTTCGTTCACCGTTGTGGTCACCGACAATCGCGGCTTTGGCTGCATCAACCGTTTGCAGATGGGAACCGGCGGGGCCGAGTTTAACAACCTGCTGGATCATGCAATCGGCGGCGAAAATTCGGCGATCGACTTTGCCAAACATGCCGAAGCAATGGGGGCGACCGCGGTCAAGGTCAGCTCGATCGCCGAGCTTGAGGCGGCACTGGCCAAACGCGCTAAGGTCAAAGGCCCTTATGTGGTGGTGATCGACACTGATCCCTACCCATCGACCGAATATGGCGGAACGTGGTGGGAAGTGGCGGTGCCCGAGGTCAGCATCCGTCCGGAAGTAAACGAAAAACGTGCGGCCTATGAGGTCGCCATCAAGGAAAGAAACACGAAATGAGCGTGAAGATCGGTATCTCTCCGATTGCCTGGCAGAATGACGATCTGCCGGACCTGACCGCAGCCTACACGATGGAGCAGGCGCTGAAAGAAGCGCGCGAGATCGGCTATACCGGTGTTGAACGGGGCCAGCGGATGCCCGGCGACACCGAAGGGTTGCGCGCCTATCTGGACGCAAACGACATCGCGCTGTGTGGCGGTTGGTGTTCGGGCAGTACTCTGGTCAATGACCTTGAGGCCGAGATCGCCATCGTGCGCGAGCAGGTGGAACAATTTGTTGCGCTGAACAGCCCCTGCATTGTTTACGCCGAGTGTTCAAATACCGTTCAGGGGCAGATCGGAACGCCGGTCAATGACCGCCCAAAGCTGTCCAAAGACGAGGTTCTGGCCTATGCGGGCAAGCTGACCGAGCTTGCCAAATGGATGGCAGATCAGGGTATGCCGATGGCCTATCACCATCATATGGGCACGATCATCGAAAGCGAAGAGGATGTGAACTGGCTGATGGAGGGTTCCGGCCCCGAGCTGAAGCTGTGTTTCGATACGGGTCACTTGCTGTTTGGTGGCGGCGACGTGATGGCCACGCTGAACCGTTGGGGCGACCGGGTGCATCACGTGCATTTCAAGGATATCCGTCCAGACATCGTGCAGGACACGCGCGAGAACAATCTCAGCTTTCTGGATGCCGTAATTGCCGGGGCATTCACCGTGCCGGGTGATGGGTGCATCGAATTTCAGGCCGTAGCCAACGCGTTGAAAGCAATGGATTACAGCGGCTGGATCGTGGTCGAGGCCGAGCAGGACCCCGCCAAGGCGCCGCCCTATGAGTACTCCAAATTGGGCTATGACCACATCGTCGAGGTTTGCGGCAAGGCAGGGTTGGAGATCACCGTTTAATCACTGCCCCTCGGGGCAACACCGAAGCCATGAAAGAGGAGTTTGTCATGGTACATCAAGACCTTGGATATGTCGGCTATTTTGACCGGGAATCCTGTGATCTGGATGAATTCAAGGTGTTGACCTCGCAAAACCTGACAGCCGGTGCGGTGCCTCACGCCGCATCGGTGCAAAAGAACGTTCCGATCTATGATATGCATGCGCTGCGCCCGGCGCTGGAGAAGGCAGATCAAAGAAAAGCGCTGCTGGCGGAATGGGCAGGCGTGTTGGACAAATCTGCGGGTGTGATCGTTCTAAAAGGCGCATTTGCGGATACGTCCGTGATCGACCGGGCGACGGCTGTGTTCCAGCAGATCATCGAGGAAGAACGTCAGGGCGGGGCCGGAGAAGGCGACCACTTCGCGGCCTCGGGCGCGAATGACCGGATATGGAACGCATTGCAGAAACAGTGCTTGCGCGACCCCGAAGGCTTTGCACTCTACTTCGGGAATGTGGCCATTGCAACGGCTTGCGAAGCGTGGCTGGGGCCGAACTATCAAATGACCGCGCAGATCAATCAGGTGCGCCCCGGCGGCAAGGCACAGCAGGCGCATCGGGATTACCATCTGGGCTTTCAAACCGCCGACAGCGCCGCCCGGTATCCGGCCCATGCCCATCTGGTGACGGCCTCGCTGACCTTGCAAGGCGCGGTTGCGCATTGTGACATGCCCGTGGAAAGCGGCCCAACCAAACTGTTGCCGTTTTCGCAGCTTTACGCGCCGGGATATCTGGCCTTTCACGATGCGGCACACCGGGCGTTTTTTGAAGAGAACTACATTCAGTTGCCCCTTGCGAAGGGGGATGCGGTGTTCTTCAACCCGGCGCTGTTCCACGCTGCCGGGGAAAACAGCAGTACGGATATTCAGCGGATGGCGAACCTGTTGCAGGTCTCATCCGCTTTTGGCCGCGCGATGGAGATGGTTGACCGGCAGTCCATGTCGCAGGCGGTGTTTCCGTCGCTGGTCGCCCTGAAACAACGGGGGGCGCTGAGTGCGGCAGAGCTGAATGCCGCTATTGCCGCAACGGCTGAGGGCTATCCGTTCCCGACCAATCTGGACACCGACCCGCCGATTGGTGGCAACGCGCCCGAAAGCCAGGCCGACATATTGCACAGGGCCGTATCGGAAGGGTGGGCCGAGGCTCAGCTGTCTGCCGCGCTTTTGGCCCTGCAAGCACGGCAAGCGGCCTGAGGGCAATACAGGCGGGCCGTTTAGGCCCGCCCAATAAGGAGAACAAGAATGGCAGATCTGCTGAAGAAGCCTATTGGAACCCGTGGCAAAGTACATGACATCACCCCGGACAGTGCCGGATGGCGATATGTAGGTTTTGGGCTCTATCATCTGCAAGCGGGCGACCGGGCGGCCGAGGCGACAGGAGACCGCGAAGTCATTCTGGTGATGGTCGAAGGCAAGGCGCGGATCACCGGGGCCGGGCAGGACTGGGGCGTGTTGGGCGGTCGGATGAAAGTGTTCGAAAAGACACCGCCGCATAGCCTGTATCTGCCCAACGGAACCGAGTGGGAGGCTGTGGCGGAAACCGACTGCGTTGTGGCGGTGTGCTCGGCCCCGAGCAAGGGCGGCCACAAAGCGCGCCGGATCGGGCCGGATGGCATCACCCTGACCGAACGCGGCAAGGGCGTGAATACGCGATATATCAACAATATCGCGATGGAGAACGAGGATTATGCCGACAGCCTGCTGGTGACCGAGGTTTTTACGCCCAATGGGCACTGGTCCTCTTACCCCAGTCATCGACATGATGAGGATGATTTTCCCCGCATCACCTATCTGGAAGAGACGTATTATCACCGCCTCAACCCGGCCAACGGGTTCGGAATTCAGCGGGTCTATACCGATGATGGCCAGTTGGATGAGACGATGGCTGTCTCCGATGGCGATGTTGTGACTGTTCCGCGCGGCCATCACCCTTGCGGCGCGCCCTATGGGTTTGAGATGTATTACCTGAACGTCATGGCGGGCCCCCTGCGCAAATGGCGGTTTGCCCTGGCCCCTGAGGTCGAATGGATCATGGAGCGTGACGGATGAGCCAAGACTTCGCCAATTACCCTAGCCTTGCGGGCAAAACGGTTATCATCACGGGCGGGGCCGGGGGAATTGGTGCGGAAACCGTTCGCGCCTTTGCCGCGCAAGGGGCGAAGGTCGGGTTTCTGGATATCAATGCGGATGCGGGCCATGCTCTGCTGGCGGACCTGGACGGTGAACACGCCTTTGCGCAATGTGACCTGCGCGATATCGAAGGGACGCGGGCTGCGCTGGAGCAACTGGTCGAGGAGCTGGGCGAGGCGGATGTGCTGGTCAACAACGCCGCCCAGGATGACCGCCACGACTGGCGCGAGGTGACGCCGGACTATTGGGATGAGCGGATGGCGACCAATATCCGCCATATGTTCTTTGCCATTCAGGCTGTGGCCCCGGGTATGATCGCCAAGGGCGCAGGTTCGATCGTCAACATAGGATCGAATTCCTGGTGGGAGGCCGGGGCAGGTTTTCCGGCCTATGCCACCGCCAAATCGGCGGTGCATGGCCTGACCCGCACCATGGCGCGCGAATTGGGCGATCACAGCATTCGTGTGAACACGGTGGTGCCGGGCTGGATCATGACCGAGCGCCAGAAGAACCTCTGGGTCACGCCCGAGGCGCTGGCCAAACAGGTCGACCGCCAATGCCTGCCCGATCCGATTGAGCCTGTCTATGTCGCGCGCATGGTGCTGTTTCTGGCCTCGGACGACGCCGCCATGTGCAGCGCGGGCAACTTCATGGTCGAGGGGGGGTCGATCTGAGGACGAAAGCGCGCGTCAACGTTGCGGCGGCGCGCCAAAGGTACGGATGACCATCCGCGCGGCGGCTTCGACCGGATCGTGGGTTTCTTTCAGGATGGTCACGCGGTCAAATCGTTCGGGATCGCGATTGACAGCGTCTCGCAGGGCATTGCCGAAGGCCATGCGCAGCTCGGTTCCGATGTTGAACTTGCAGATTGAGGTTTCGCGGGCCAACTTCATACGCTGATCTACCGGCACACCCGATCCGCCATGAATGACCAGAGGCACGGTGGTCAAGGCGTCGATCTCGGCAATGCGCGCTTCGTCCAGACCGCCTTCCTTGTTTTGTTGCAGGTGGACGTTGCCAACCGATATCGCCATCCCATCCACACCGCTTTCACGTGCGAACTGGGCCGCTTCTGCCGGGTCGGTGCCGTTTGATCCTTCACCGCCCGAGTACCCGACAAAACCAATCTCGCCTTCGCAGGAAATCCCTGCCGCATGGGCCATCTCGGCAATTGCGGCGGTTTCATCGATGTTTTGCTGCAGGGGTTTGCGCGACCCGTCGAACATCAGGGACGTAAAACCGCTGTCGAGCGCGATCTTGCAGTCTTCGAACGTATAGCCGTGATCCAGATGCGCAACGACGGGCACCGAGGCGTTTTCCGCCAGATACCGGAACATCTTGCCCAGTACGGGTAGCGGAGTGTGGTCGCGGCAGCTGGGTCCGGCTTGCAGGATCACGGGCGCATTCTCGGCCTCGGCCGCGGCCACATAGGCGCGCATATCTTCCCAGCCGAGTGTGACCAGCCCGCCTACGGCATAGCCCTGTTCATAAGCGGGTTGCAGGACGTCTTTCAGCGTGACGAGGGTCATTTGAATTTCGCAATCATGTCTTTGATGCCGGGAATGGTTTCGATCTGATAGGCATGTGTGGGCTGGAAATACTGCACCAGAGAACGCTGGGTCAGGCCGCCGAGGATGGTGAAATAATACATCTCGTACCCCGGCAAAACGCAGCAGGGGTGATAGCCCTTGTCGATGCAAACGGTCGATCCATCCACGATGTGATAGGCGTCGCCCGGCTGGTTATCTTCGCGCTGAAGCATCTGTAGACCCGAGCCCCAGTTGGGTTTGAACCGGAAATTGTAGGTCTCGTCGTGGCGGGTCTCATCCGGCAGGCGGTTGGTGTCGTGCTTGTGGCTGGGAAAGCCCGACCAGCCGCCCTGACCGACGGTGAACAGCTCGCTGACCAGCAGGCGACCGACCTTGTCGTGTTGCTTTTGGCCAAGGATGTGTTTGATCTTGCGGTGGGTTTTGGTGTCGTCGCTGCCATATTGCACAAGGTCGTGTTCGCGCACATCGAACGGGTCCAGCACCTTGTCATATTTCGCACCGGCAATGAACACCTCGGTCGCGTCAGAAAGGCAGACCATCTGCACCTTTGCGCCGACGGGAACATAGACGCCCTCGGGCTCGCCATCCCAGACATCTTCGCCCCGGTTGCCCAGCCTGGGGAAGGAAACGCCTTCGACATCCACATCGACGCTGCCGGTTGCAGGGACGATGCAGGTCTCGTAGCCCGGCACCCGGTATTCGAACGCCTCGCCTTTTTTCAGTTTGACGATGTTGAAATAGTTCAGCGGAACGGTCGGATCGCCGGCGTCAACGATGGGCTTGTTCTGATTGTCATAGGGCGCGATATGCATGGGATACTCCTATGTGGTCGGACCGGAGTGAGAGGCGAGGAACGCGTTCAGTTCGGGGGTCGTGGGCATAGCGGGGGCGCAGCCGGGTTTGGATACGACAATGGATGCGCAGGCAGAACCGCGCATCACCGAGTCTTTCAGCGCGTGCCCCGCCGCGATCGAAGCCAGAAGCCCTGCCATGAAACTGTCACCGGCCCCGACGGGCTTGATAGCGTCCACTGGGTAGATCCCGGTTTTGATTTCCTGCCCATCCGCCAGCGTCACGGCGCCTTTTTCGCCCATCTTGTAAATGACGACCCGGCCCGGTTTTTTGGCGAGGTCCTGTGCCTTGGCAAAGCCCTTTTCCAGACCTCCGGCCATGAAGCCGAACTCTTCATCATTGCCGACAATCAGGTCACTGGCTTCGCCCGCACGGGACAGAACGTCAGCGGCAATTTCCGGCGAAGGCCAGCTGTAGGGGCGGTAATCAACATCGAAAATGATCGGAAGACCAGCTTTGCGCGCATTTTCAAACCCTCGGAACGTGGCGCTGCGCGAGGGTTCGGATGCAAAGACGGTGCCAGCCGAAATCAAGGCCGAGAAGGATGAGTAATCAACCCTGTCCACATCCGCGTCAGTAACCTGAAAATCGACCGCTCCGTTGCGGTAGATGACATTCTGAAAGTTCTCGGTCCGGCTTTCATACAGGGCCAGAGAGGTGCGATACTCGCCCCCCAACACGCGGATATAAGAGGTATCTACCCCGTAATGTTGCAACCGGTTGAGGCAGAACCGACCAATTGCATCGTCCGAGATGGAGGTGATCAAGGATGCCTGGCTGCCCAGCTTGACCAGACCGGCACAGATATTCGCGGACGAGCCGCCAAGATCGGCATGGAACGTATCGGCCTCTTCGCTTTTGACACCGACCGGGTCTGCGTAAAGGTCCATACCCGCACGCCCCAGAACGGCAAAGCGATTTCCTTTGATACCGTCTATCAAAGCGCTCACGTCATGTCCTCCGGCAAAGTGGGTGGGCAAAGTTTGGACCTTGCGTTGAATCGATTCACACGATACTGATTTTGCAACCGGTTGCAAACACAATGTGCGAGGCCATGGCAGATGCCTGAAATCGGAGTGGGAATCGTGGGTGGCGGTTATATGGGCAAGGCCCATTCCGTCGCGATGTCGGCCGTCGGAGCGGTTTTCAACACGGCGTTGCGCCCCCGGCTTGAGGTCATCTGCGCGTCGAGCCCGGACAGTGCCGAACGCTACCGGGCGGCCTATGGATTTCAGCGGGCAACCGATGACTGGCGCATGTTGGTTGAAGACCCCAAGGCCGAGGCAATCGTGATCGCCTCGCCTCAGTCAACACATCGTCAGATCGCAGAAGCGGCTTTTGCCTTGGGCAAACCGGTCTTGTGCGAGAAACCATTGGGCGCATCGCTTGAAGACAGTCGGGCGATGGTTGCTGCGGCCGAGGCTTCGGGGGCGGTGAACATGGTGGGGTTCAACTATATCCGCACACCCGCCAGCCAATATGCCCGCCAGTTGATTACCGATGGCGCGATTGGTGACATCACGTGGTTCCGGGGCGAACATACCGAGGATTTCTATGCAGATCCGCAGGCCCCGGCCACCTGGCGCACGACCGGTATGGCCAACGGCACAATCGGCGATCTTGCCCCGCATATGGTCAATGGCGCATTGGCCTTGGTCGGGCCCATTGCGCAGGTGATGGCCGATGTTGAGACCGTTCACAAAACCCGCCCCGGTGGTGCGGTAACAAATGACGACCATGCCCAGATGATGTGCCGGTTCGAAAACGGGGTCATGGGAAGCCTGTATTTCAGCCGCGTCGCGACGGGGCGGAAAATGGGCTATGCCTATGAAATATCAGGCACAAAAGGCGCAATCCGGTTCGATCAGGAGGACCAGAATGCGCTGTGGCTGTACAAGCGCGAAGGGCCCGAAGCCGCGCGCGGGTTCACCAAGATCCTGACCGGCCCCGCGCACCCGGATTATGAGCCCTTCTGTCAGGGTCCGGGTCACGGAACCGGCTATCAGGATCAGATCATCATCGAGGCCAAGGACTTTTTACAGGCCATCCATACCGGCGAGGCGATCTGGCCCACGTTCCGCGACGGGCATGAGGTCAACCGCGTGCTGGCCGCTGCGCTGGCCTCGTCCGATCAGCGGCAGTGGCAGGACATCAGCGATTTCTGATCGCTCTACGAGACAATTCCAATGAGAGACAATGACCATGGCTAAGTTGAGATGGGGCATGATCGGGGGTGGTGAAGGCAGCCAGATTGGCCCCGCGCACCGCTTGGGGGCACAGGCTGACGGGTTGTTCGAATTTGCGGCTGGCGCGCTGGATCACCGGCCCGAGGTGGGCCGCGAATACGCGCAGCGATTGGGTGTTGCTGCCGATCGTGCCTATGGCGATTGGCAAGAGATGCTGGCGGGCGAAAAAGACCGCGAGGATCGGATTGATCTGGTAACCATCGCGACGCCCAATTCGACCCATTTTGAGATTACCAAGGCCTATCTTGAGGCAGGCTTTAACGTGTTGTGCGAAAAGCCGATGACCATGACGGTGAAAGAGGGCGAAGAGATTGTGCGCGTGGCCGAAGCCTCGGGCAGGATCTGTGCAGTGAACTACTGTTATTCCGCCTATCCGATGGTGCGTCAGGCCCGTGCGATGGTGCGCGCAGGCGATATCGGCAAGGTGCGTCTGGTGGTGACCAATTTCAGCCACGGCCATCATGGCGATGCCACAGATGCGGATAACCCGCGCGTGCGCTGGCGCTATGACCCTGCGATGGCCGGGGTTTCAGGGCAGTTTGCCGATTGCGGCATCCATGCGTTGCACATGGCCAGTTTCATCTGTGACGATCAGGTGAAAACCCTGTCTGCCGACATGGCCTCGACCATCGTCAGCCGTGAGCTGGAAGATGATGCAATGATCAACTTCCGGATGGAGGGCGGCACGGTTGGACGCCTTTGGACGTCATCAGTGGCGATCGGGCGGCAGCATGGCTTTGACATTCAGGTCTTTGGCGAAACCGGTGGGCTGCGGTGGGCGTCCGAGCAGCCCAATCAGTTGATCTATACTCCGGTCGGCGGGCGTACTCAGATCATCGAAAAGGGTGAGGGCGGTCTGCACGATGAGGTGCAACGCCTGTCGCGTGTCGCCATTGCGCACCCCGAGGGTTTTCCGCTGGCGGTCGCCAACATCTATTGCGATCTGGCGGATGCGATCCGTGGTGAAAGACGCGACGGTCTGCCCGGTGCGGCAGATGGGCTGCGGTCCATTGCGGCCGTCCACGCGGCTGTTGCGTCGGGCAAGGCCGATGGCGCATGGCAGGACGCGCGCCCGCCGATGTTTCGCTGATCAGGGGCGGGGCCGCAATGTGCCCCGTTCGATCACGCGGCAGGGGAAAATGCGGGCCTCGGGATAGCGCTGAGGCTCTTTCAGCATCTCAACGACCAGATCGACGGATGAAGTGATGATCTGTTTGATCGGCTGGTGGATCGTTGTCAGGTTAACGCTTTCCCAGCGCGACATCTCCATGTCGTTCAGACCGATGATTCCAATGTCCTGACCCGGTTTCAGCCCGTGATCGGCCAGTGCGGACAATGCGCCAACAGACAGGATGTCATCGCCGCAGAAATACGCCTCGGACGGGGTGTTGGCCAACAGGCGCAACATTTCGGCGCGGCCGGCCTCGAAGGAATAAGCCCCTGCGAAACAATGGCTTACTTCGATATCGGGGTGGTCTGCCAGTTCTTCCATGAACCCGCGATACCGGTCAAGTGCCGAGGTTGCATCTTCGGGCCCGCCCAGATAGCCGAGACGCTTGTATCCGCGCGCCAAAAGCTCGCGCGCGGCCATGCGCCCGCATTCGACGTTGTCGATTCCCACCACATGCACTTCGGGCGAGGTGGCCGAGCGGCCAAATGTATGCACCACCGGTACGCCCGCATCGTGGAACGCCTTGGCAAAGCTGGGCGGCAGCGTCGAAGACGCAACGATGGCCGCGTCAACCGAATACTGGCGCAGCATGCGGACCGAGTTTGCGGGCTCGGTCTCGTCCGTCAGGTTCACAATCAAAGGGCGTAGCCCGCGTTCCTGCAAGGCGCGGGTGAACTGATCGAACACCTCAAGAAAAATAGGGTTGTGAAAGTTGTTCGAAATCAACCCGATCAGTTTGGTGCGCCCGGTTGTCAGGGACGAGGCGAGGGCATTGGGGCTGTAGCCAAGCTCTCGCGCGGCCTTTTCAACTTTACTGCGTGTTTTTGCAGAGACCGAGGCGCCTTCGGTGAAGGTGCGCGACACCGCAGATCGCGATACGCCAGCCAAGGCGGCGACGTCTTTCAGGGTCACGCTCACGCAGTGCGGCTCCGGTCGTTGATGGTCAGAGATATCAAGGTGTTTTGCATCAGAGCTTCATTATGCACCATCGCAAAAGTCTTGCAACCGGTTGCAGGTCGCACTTGGCGGACGAGATCATCGACAGCCACCTATGTTTATGAGCGAATGGCGGGAAAGGAAAGACCGGTACGGGCGACAGTTTTCGCAAGAAACACCAAGGATCGAACGCTACCGGTTACACTCCTAAAATCTTAGCGAAAGGCAGGACATTCCTCCATCCAGCTTTGCGCAGTCGATGTTGTCGATTTCAACGACCTCATACCCTTCACGATCTAACATCTCAGCTGTGCGTGGGAAGCCAGCGGCCATCAGCACCAGATTGTTGAAGCGGATCGCATTGGCGGCAGCTTCCTCTCCGTCCGCAACATGCAGCACCCGGTAGCCCTCGAAACAGCCCGAGGCATCCAGCCGTCGGGTCGACAGTATTGTTTCGGCGTCCATCAGTGAACAATCTGTCTTGAAGTGTAAGACGCCCTCGGGCGTGAACACCTCGCGCAGTTTGTGCCCCCACTCCGAGGTGATTTTCGCCAGCTCGGCGACACCTTCCGCGTCGGTACGGTCTGACCGGCCCACCAGAATTTCGCGACCGGTAACAAGGATATCTCCACCCTCGATATGGCCGGGGCCCTGGATTTCCAGAACCGTATCGTAGCAGCCGTGAAGGGTCGGTGCCATTTCAGCCACTTCACCCATCCGCGAAGGTGCGCCAGGTCGCATCAGTATCGCACCTTGCGGCAGGCAAAGGGCTGTATCCTCGACAAATTGTGCGTCGGGAAACGCGTTCAGGGGATCCAGTTCGATTACCTCGGCCCCGGTGCTTCTCAGTGCTGCCACATATGCCTTATGCGCCGCTGTCATCCCGTCGAAATCCGGGTTTCCGATATCTTCTGCACGCAACCCGCCTGCAATAGTCGGAGCCGGACGGCGGGTGATGGCGCGGGAAAACTCAAAGGTTGGGTCTGACATGTTTCAATCTTTCTGAGCTGCGAATTTCGGAGTGGTGACTTCGATCATTACCGGCCCGTTCTGGGCGGCAGTTTGGCGCAATGCCTGCGCGACAGCCTGCGGTTCAGCTGGAACCGAAGCGAATGGAATGCCGTATGACTTGGCCGTTGCTGAAAAATCGGGAGGCGAGGGATCACATCCTATGACTGTTACGCCCGCATCCTGCATTGACGTGGCAATTTCCTGGTATCCATGATTGTTCCAGATCACGAAGGTGACCGGCAGGTCTTCGTCGACTGCTGCCATAATCTCAGGCAGAGAAAACTGCGCGCCTCCATCGCCCGCGATGCATATCACACGTGCTGTGGGATCGGCGACCGAAGCGCCGATGGCTGCGGGGATTCCATAGCCCAGTGCGCCGTACCCAGTTGCCGCGTTAAACCAGCCTCCGGCCCGGTCGTGGTCGTAGAAAAGATTGCCGGCATAGATCGGTTGGGTGGAATCTCCGACCATTAGCGCGTTCGGGAGCGCAGAGCGCATTGCGTTGAGGATTTCTACCTGTTTGCGATAGTCCGGACCAATCTCCGCCCAGGCGGCGTCACGTGTTTTGCCTGCACGTTCCGTACCGTCGCTTTGCTTTGGCTTGTGCGGTAAAGCGTCAACCAGCGCTGATACAGCCAAGTTGACGTCACCTTGAATGATGAGCGCTGCCTCATGTCGCGTCAGTTGCTCGCTGCATCGATCAACCCGTATCAACCCTGACATTTCAGCAATTTGGCCGGTGGCATACATATCATAGTCGGTTGGCCCCAACTCAGTTCCCAGCGCAAGGATGCAATTGGCGCTTTCTATCAAGCCGCGTACCGCGTTCAGGCTGGGGCTGGCCGGAACGGTCAGTGGATGCCTGTGCATCAGGCCGCGCGCGTTGACGGTTTGCACCACGGGGGCATCCAGAGCTTCGGCCAGTGCCTGCAATCCAGCCTCTGCATGCTTTGCGCCGCCGCCCGCCAGAATGACAACGTTCTTCGCTTTGGCCAGTTGCTTTGCGGCTTGGGTGATCAAAGCCGGGTCAATCGGTGAGACCGAGACAGGCGGTTCGACCGGTGTTTCCTGATAATCTGAAGCTGCGATATCCAACGGAACTTCGATATGCACCGGTCCGGATCGACCGTTGGCGAGGGTGTGGAACACGCGGTCCAAGACCGGGTCCAGAGCGTTGGTGGCGGAAACTTGTTCGGACAGCAACGCAACGGTCCTGGCCAGTCCCAACTGGTCTGGCAATTCATGCAGATGCCCTAAACCCCTGCCAAGAGATGCGGTTTTGTTGACACCGGACACCACCAGCATCGGTATTGAATCCGCGCGGGCCTGCGCCATCGGCGTCAATGTATTGGTCAATCCAGGCCCGGTGATCACAAAGGCCACACCCGGTTTGTCTGACACGCGCGCATAGCCGTCGGCCATAAACCCTGCACCCTGTTCGTGTCTGGGTGTAACGTGACGAATGCCCGAGCCTGCAAGCCCGCGGTAAAGCTCGACCGTATGAACGCCCGGAATTCCGAACACGCAGGTCACATCCTTTTGGCGAAGCTTTGCAACCAATGCTTCGCCCACGGTCATTTCACTCATGCAACCTCGCGTGATTTTCTGTTGGCGTGATCGATGAGGCGGGACACCGCAGTGGCAAAGTTGGTGTCACTGATCGTCAGGGCCACTCGCACCCAGTCTTTCAAGCTGTCCCCAAAGGCGGATCCCGGCATGACAGCCACCCCGGTCTGCAACAAGTCCCAGGCATAGGCTTCGCCGTCCAGCCCGGTGGCGGAGACGTTGATCATGGCGAACATTCCCGCCTGAGGCCGGTGAACGGTCAGATCCGTTTCTGCTTCGAGGCGATCAGCCAAAAGCGTGGCGCGCGCTGAAAAACGGGCGGCCATGCCGGAGGCAACCTCGGACCCGTCGCGGATCGCCTTTTCAGTCATATCGGCGATAAAGGGCTGATTGCCGAAAAGCATGGTCTCGGAATAGGGCAGTAGCGCTTCGCAAAACGCGGCTGGCCCGACACACCAGCCACTGCGGAACCCCGGCGCGGCATGTGATTTCGAGATGGATGATACGCCTATGACACGATCCGCCAGTTCCGGGTCTGCCAGTGGCGACACAAATCTGGCCCCGTCAAAGATCAGTTCTTCATAGACCTCGTCCGAGATAATCCACAAATCATGCGCAATCGCGAGCTGTCCGATCTCGGTTAACTCCTCGGCGGTCAGGATCGCGCCCGTTGGGTTGTGTGGCGTTGTCAGAAGAATGGCGCGGCTGCGCGGTGTTACGCGTGCGGCGATATCTTTGGCCTGCATGCGAAACCCGTGTTCCGGGCGCAGAGGTACGGGCACCATTTCCGCCCCGGAAGCACGCACGACCCCTTCGTAGGTTGCATACATCGGATCACCGACCAGAACTTCGTCACCGGCCTCGGCAACGCCGGCCATGGCAGCGAACAATGCGGTCTGCGTTCCGGGAAAGCACAGAAAATTCTCGGGCCCGAAAACGCGTCCGCGGGAAGCCGAGTAACGGGCGGAAAGCGCGTCAAGCAAGCCAGCTTCGCCACGGCCATTGGAGTAGCCCGTTCGCTGGGCCCGTAGTGAGGTTACGGTGGCTTCGACCAGCGCGTCCGGCACCGGCACGTCCGGTTCACCTATCGTCATTTCGACGATGTCCGCTCCGGCCTTAATAAGGTCGCGCGCTTTCAGATGTACGCCCCATTTGGCGCCACCCAAGCCCGCTAACCGTTCTGTCACAGATGTGGTCTTCATGGTTGTTCCACCTCTTTGATCAATGGGATACCGACGATAGCACTGACGGAATCCAATCCGATCTGCGCCAATTGACCTTCGGAAAATTCATCTGGAAGCGCACCGCCTTCCAGCCAAAGACCATCGATAACCGCGTTGCAGGCAATGGCCAGTTGCACGGCTTGCGGCGTGGTGACTGGACGTCCGGTTTCTTGCAATGCGGCGACGATCAGCTTTTCAAGCTGATCCCGGAAATAGTTATAGGTTTGCTGGTGGATGCGTTGCATTTTCGGATCACGCTGCACCTTGTTCAGGAAGCCGGCCCACAAGGCCACAGCGCTTGGATCAACGATTGGCGGTCGCAGCGACGCATCAACGAAGTTGGTCAACTGAGATACTGCGCTGCCTTTCCCTGACGACGCAGCTGTCTGATCGGTCAGCGTATTCATGTGATGTTCGTACGCAGCCTGAACCAGTTCCTCCTTGGATGAGAAATAGTGCCGGATCAGCCCTTGGGTCACGTTCGCGCGGGCCGCGATCTGACGCACAGTGGCACCCCGAACGCCCATCTCGGCAATCAGGTCCAAAGTCGCCAGGATAAGCGCCTCGCGCCGAAACTCGGCAGATTCACGTGTAAATTTACGGCTGTCGTCCTGCACGTCCGGGCCATCCATGGTACGGAATTATTATACACTTGCATAATTGCGAGATTCGAGGCTTACTGCAAGCTGAAATCAGAAGATTCTTGGATATGGACACAGCCAAAGCAGCAACACCCGCACGCGAAGCAACCACGTCTGAAGAGGCGATAAGGGTTGAGGACCTGCACAAGTCTTTCGGCACGCTGGAGGTTTTGAAAGGTGTCTCGCTGACAGCGAACAAGGGCGATGTCGTTGCCATCATCGGGGGCTCAGGCTCGGGCAAATCCACGATGCTGCGCTGTATCAACTTTCTGGAAACACCAAGCTCGGGAAAGATCACGATCGGCGGTGAGCTGGTTGAAATGCATGCCGACGGCAGCCCCTCGAACCGCCGCCAGATCGAACGTATCCGTACACGGCTGGCGATGGTTTTCCAGCAGTTCAATCTGTGGACACACCGTACGCTTCTGGAAAACGTGATCGAGGTGCCGGTATATGTCCTTAAGGTACCAAAGGCCGAAGCTATCGCTCGGGCGCATGACCTGCTGAAAAGGGTAGGGCTGGGGGACAAGGCCGACACGTATCCGGCCTATCTGTCAGGCGGTCAGCAACAGCGCGCTGCCATCGCACGCGCGCTTGCGGTGGATCCTTCCGTAATGCTTTTCGATGAGCCAACTTCGGCGCTTGATCCAGAGCTTGTAGGCGAAGTTCTGACCGTAATCCGGGATCTTGCAGCGGAAGGGCGCACAATGCTGCTTGTGACCCACGAAATGAAATTTGCGCGCGAAGTCGCGAACCACGTCGTCTATCTTTTCGAGGGCCGCATTGAAGAGCAAGGCCCACCTTCCGAAGTCTTCGGAAATCCAAAATCAGAGCGATTGAAGCAGTTCCTCAGCTCGGTCGCCTGATCCAGAAAAACAACATAATGAACCAAAGGGAGTAACAAAATGAACGTCAAAAAACTGCTCGCGTCCGGTCTTGCCGCCGCTGTCCTTTCGGCTGGTGTTGCCAGTGCAGAAGAGGTCAAGATCGGCATCGCGGCCGAGCCTTATCCGCCCTTCGCGTCGCTGGACAGCTCAGGCAACTGGGTTGGTTGGGAGATCGATGTCATCAATGCAGTTTGCGCCGCCGCGGAACTTGACTGTGTTATCACGCCGGTGGCCTGGGACGGTATTATCCCCTCGCTGACCGGACAGCAGATCGACGCCATCATGGCCTCGATGTCGATCACCGAGGAACGGTTGAAAACCATTGATTTCAGCGATCCTTACTATAACACACCTGCGGTTATCGTTGCCGATAAATCGATGGATATCGAAGCAACCCCGGAATCGCTGGCGGGTAAAGTCATTGGCATTCAGGCTTCGACGATCCACCAAGCCTATGCGCAGGAATACTTCAAGGATTCCGAACTGCGCGTCTATCAAACTCAGGATGAGGCCAATCAGGACTTGTTTGCCGGTCGGATCGACGCCACACAAGCTGACAGCATTGCGATGGCCGATTTTGTGAATTCGGATGCCGGTGCTTGCTGCGAAATCAAAGGTGCCGTGAAGGACGATCCCGCCATTTTGGGGCGTGGTGTCGGTGCGGGCGTTCGTAAAGGGCAGGATGACCTGCTTGCGGCGTTGAACAAGGGCATCGCGGCAATTCTTGCCGATGGAACGCACGAGAAGATCACGTCGAACTATTTCTCGACCAGCATCTACTAAGCCGTTGCCGTGACCGGATTTCTGGAATCACTTGGTTTGGCGCAGAGCGCAGAGCTTTTGTCGCTCTCGCCACCGGGGTGGGGGGCCAATCTGCTACGCGGATTGTCCCACTCATTGCAGATCGCTTTTGGCGCATATGCACTGGGCCTCGTGATCGGATTGTTCGGAGCGTATGGCAAACTTTACGGCGGGAAGGTCACGCGCGACCTTCTTGCCATTTACACGACCGTGATCCGGGCCGTGCCGGAACTGGTCCTGATCCTAATCCTGTATTACGTGGGATCCGATATTATCAACAAAATATCTGCTGCCATGGGTGGTGGCCGGGTTGAGATCAACGGCGTTGCCGCAGGCATTTGGGTGCTGGGCGTCGTTCAGGGCGCGTATGCGACCGAGATTCTGCGCGGCGCCATTCAGGCGGTTCCGCCCGGTCAGATCGAAGCGGCGAAATCCTACGGAATGCCGGCCTTCATGACCATGCGGCGCGTCACGATCCCTGCCATGATGAGCTTCGCCGTACCTGGTCTGGCCAACCTGTGGCTGATTGCAACCAAAGACACAGCATTGCTGGCTGTAGTCGGTTTTAACGAGCTGACGTTGGAAACGCGCCAGGCGGCCAGCAGCACGCGGGCCTACTTCACCTTTTTCTTGGCGGCGGGCTTCCTTTATCTGATGGTTACGCTGTTTTCGGGTGGGATCTTTGCGCGGATTGAGAAATGGGCCCGTCGCGGCCAACCCGCTCTGAACGGAGGCAGCAGATGATCGACCTCAGATCTCTGATGCAACCTCATCGTATCGTGATGATGCTGATCTTTGCCGGGATCGTGGTTTGGTGCGCGATGACATTGCGGTGGGACTGGATACCCAATTATGCGCCGCTTGCATTGCAGGGAATCTGGACCACGCTCTGGCTGCTGGTTGTCACGATCGTTCTTGGTTTTTTACTGGCTGTACCCCTTGGGTTAGCGCAGGCCGTTGGGCCATGGTACCTAGCGGCACCTGCAAAGGCGTTTTGCACAATCATTCGCGGCACGCCGCTGCTTTTGCAGCTTTGGCTGCTGTATTATGGCCTCGGCTCTCTGTTTCCGCAGTTTCCATGGATACGATCGTCTGATCTTTGGCCGTACCTGCGTCAGGCTTGGCCCTATGCGGTGCTGGCGTTGACACTTTCTTATGCGGGTTACGAAGGTGAGGTCATGCGCGGAGCCTTCAAGGGCGTTGCCAAAGGACAGCTGGAGGCGGCCAAGGCGTTTGGTATGCCAAGGCTGACGATGTTTCGCCGTATCTGGTTACCACAGGCAATCCGCAATGTTCTGCCGACTTTGGGCGGTGAAACCATCCTGCAATTAAAGGCAACACCGCTGGTCGCCACAATAACCGTGGTTGATATCTATGCCGTGTCGTCCCGTGTGCGCGCCGATACGTTTATCGTCTACGAACCGCTTATCCTGTTGGCCGTATTCTACATTCTCGTAGCGGGCGTAATTGCCTTGGTGTTCCACTGGCTGGAGGTGAAGGTTTTGGGAACCGGACGCCGCAATGGGCCCATCGGATAGTTCTAGCAAGAAGCCGAAGGAAACTTGCTCTGCGATTAGCGAAGCGGTTATTCGATGAATTGCTCCTAGCGACCGAGATTGCAGGCTTAAGCGTAAAACAGGTGTTTGAAACGGGATCAGGGAAGTTGGTTTCGTTCGCGATCCGTAAATTCAACGCTCTAATGATACAGCATCTAGGGTAGCTGCACGACAAGAGGGCATGAGTGCCAGCGCGGCCATAGGTGAGAGGAACCGCTTGGCGCGATAGCCGAACAGCGAGAAAATTGAGTGGTGCTAAGACAGCGGTCCCAACATCAATGCAGTTCGGGAATTGCCACTCTGGTTGTCTTACGTTGGTAGAATATTGTGGTTCATCCTGAACAAATTGGTGGGATCGTACTGTCCTTTGATCTTGGAAAGTTTTTCGCCGTTCACACCATAAGCGCCGGTCACGTGGTCTGCCTGGTCTTCAGGCATGAAGTTCACATAGGCACTGCCTGTTGAGTATGGTTTCATCTGTTCGTACAGCTGGCGTGCCCACCCGATGCAGGTGTCATCCTTGTCAGGGTCCTCCCATCGTGTGTGGACATTCATGATGAAATGCGCAGATCTTTGCGGGTAGGCGGTAGAAGCGGGTTCAACGCGGGCCATCGCGCCACCGACATGAGCAATGAAAACCTCACATGCTGGGTCAGGAAGGGTGGAAATCGCGTCCAGCAGGTCCGTGATGGCGGCCGGGGGCAACGTATTGAAGTCATGACTTTTCCAATAGTTGCGGACGCCCGGCGACAACAGGGGATCAAAAGCCGCCTGCCAGTCCACGAACCTGTGCGGTGAAATGACATCCACAATCGGTTCACCCAGCGCGCGCAAGGCCGACATCGCTTTTTCACCCTCATCCATCGGGCCGCTATAGCACGCCGCGAAAATCAGCACCTCGCGCCCGTGCCACTCTTCCGGCAGGAACGGGAGCGGCGGCGCTTTTCGCATCACGCTCCAGACGGTGAGCTCATCGGGGGCGGTGTCCGCAATGGCCACAAACGCGGAAAGCAATTCTGGTGCCTTTTCGATCGGGTGCACGATCAGGCCGGACAGGACATCCGGCCCAAGATCATGCAACTGGAATTCGAATGAGGTGACGACACCGAAGTTTCCACCACCACCACGAATGGCCCAGAAAAGTTCCGGGTGGCTCGTGGACGAGGCGGTGACGATCGCGCCATCCGCCGTCACGACTTCTGCCGACAGAAGGTTGTCGATCGTCATGCCGAATTTCCGCGTCGTCCAGCCAAAACCGCCACCCAGGGTCAGCCCGGCGATGCCGGTGGTCGAATTGATGCCTGTGGGGACAACAAGACCATGGGCCTGTGTTTCGCGATCAACGTCTCCAAGCAACGCACCAGGTGCAACGCGGACAGTTTTGCGGGCAGGGTCCACGTGAACCGAACGCATCTGGGACAGGTCCAGCATGACGGCCTTGTCCGCGACGGCGTGCCCTGCAATCTGGTGCCCACCTGATCGAACGGTCATCATAAGGCCTGCTTGTCGGACGAAGTTTATTGCCTTCTGGACATCGCTTGCCCCCATCGCACGGATCACGAAGGCGGGGTAACGCTCGAACATGCTGTTCCAGGTAATCCTGGCTTCTTCATATTCCGGGGTTCCCGGCAGGTAGACCCCACCGCGCAGTGAAGTGTCAAGCGCGTCCAAATCGCCTTGATCCACAGTCGCGATACGTCCGTCGAGTGCTTTCAGGTCAAACATGCTTAGGCCTCCCTTGTTTCAGGAAAGGTTTCGCGCACGGCTGCCTCGTGAATTTGTTATTGCCCTGAGAAGGGGATACTTGGTTGTGGGGGAAAGCTGGTCGTCAGGCAAATATTCCCGGATCGATCCGATCTACCGGCGTGATGACATCGGCAGGAATGTTTAGACGCTCGGCCGCTTTTCGCAGGCTTTCTTCATCCGGGGCTTCGTAAAGGCAGTATGTTTTGCGCTTATCTGCGCTGAGGAAGGAAAAGATCCATTCAATGCCGACTTCGTCGTTGATTTCTTTGATGTGAATTTTGTCGTTGTCGCTGATATTCAGCTGTTCCGCAAAATTTCGTTCAATGATGTATCGTGGCATTATGCCCCCCAAGCATTTTCCGGACCTTAACTGGCTACCCCTTCGAGCTTTGACTTAAGGGAAACCATACTCAATTTCTGTGATATTGCCAACGCTTCCCCTTCCAGTTGAAACGCCAGTTCCAAATCGCTGGGGCGGCCCTGTTGTCTGAGTGCTGATGCATACGCTGCCTTGGAATGCGCAATCCAGGGCGGGCAATTCATCCGCGTGTCAATCTCGATGGCTTTCCGGAACATCTTCCCGGCAATTTCCCAGTCTTTCAGCACCGTTGCCAGGCTCCCCAAGCGTCTGGCTGCGGCACCTGTGCAGACTGTGGTTGCCCCTGCGGTGATCGTCAGGTCTTCGTAAGGTTGCAGCATACTGTAAAGCGTCTGAGCATGATCCGGATGCCCGACTGCCACGCAGATGTCGGCAAGATAGGACAGAGTTGTTGAATACATGGCATCTGGCGGCAGGTCGAAGCCGTTTTCCGCCATTTCATTCAGTATTTTTTCGGCTGGTTCCGTGTACCCCAGTTCGGCTGCGATAAGGCCAAAACCCGGCTTCCACGAGATGTCTTCGGGGCTGTCGGTCATCAGTTTCTTGATCACAGGCGCGACCTCGTGCAGGCGGTTCTGCTCGCGGCGGATGGTGAACATCTGAACGCCGAAAACGCCCTCGACATGTTCGCCGTGCGTTTTTCGGCCGATCTTGACCGCTTCGGTGGCGTGCTTTTCAGCCTGAACAAAGTCGCCGTCCATGATTGCAACCATGGCGCGTGCGTGTTTTTGAACCCAATAGAGTTGCAGATGATTGTCCTTTTCGGAAATCGCTGTCAGCAATTCGAGTGAGTTGTCCAACAGGTCGCGGTCGGCCATTTCAGCGCCGACAAACAGGCTGAGCGTCCGGTCGCGGCCCTGATCAATACTGCCAAGGTGTTCCGCTACCTGATGCATGGCGTCCAGGTTTTCACGCCAATGTCGTGCCTCTTGCCCGTTGCGCGCAACGAATGGCGCCCCAAAATGCATCATCATTACCGAAAACTGGGATTTATGATCCCCAAGCTTCGCCGCCAGTTCCATGGATTGCTGACCAAAGCGGGTGCCTACGGAAAACTGGCCGACAAACATATACGCCCGCGCAAGTTGGCTCATCAACCGGCACCGCCTGACTTCGTCATTGTCAGACAGGTCTTTCAGCGCCTTTTCACAAAGGTCAATCGCTTCGTGATGTCGCTTGCTCGTCATCATGCACGAGTCAGCAAAATGATTGGCTGCATCGGCTGACAGCTCCACATCGTGGAGTTTCTGGGCAGCGTTAGATGCACTTTTCAGAACCGCTATCGCCTCGGACAACTGACCCTGGCTGTCATGGCTGCGGCCAACCAGGATCATGCCCCTGACCATTTCCCGGCCGGTTTCCGAGTTCAGCTGCTTAGCCGCTTTGAGCGTCTCTTGCGCATTAGTCATTGCTTCCTGGCTGGCTGACCGGGCCAACGCCATTTCAGCCGCAGCTTCCCATTTGTCGAATGCGGCGCGCCATTCTTCTGCTTCTGACAGATGGCGGGCCACCAGCTCGGGCCGGCGTTCGATTTCAGCAGATCGCATCGCGATCAGTGCGCGGGCAACGTCTGAATGTTGCTGCCTGCGGGTAGAGCTTAACATGGATTGATATGCCGTATCGCGGATAAGGGCGTGGCGGAACACGAAATGCCCGCGGTTGTTTCCGCTTTCAAAGATCAGTCCCGTTCGCGACAGTTCTTCGAGGCGAAGATTGATATCTGCGCGTTCCAGCCCCATCGCGGCCCTTAACAAATCTGGTTCAAATTCCCGCCCAATGACTGACCCCGTCAACGCGACCTGTTTGGCCTCGGGCGAAACTGCATCAAGCCGCGCCATCAAGGCGCCCTTCAGCGACGATGGTATGCGGACTTGTCCCTGCTCATCTGCATTCACGATCGCCTGGGTCAATTCTTCGACAAACAGGGGCACACCGTCAGTCTTTTCGATGATCGTCGCGATCAAGGCATCGTCCGGGTCCTTGCCAGTGATATTGCGGACCAGATCCGAGACATCAGCAGAACCGAACCGGCGCAGCAGGAGTGTTTGAACATGCGTGTCCCCGTCATCGCGGGCCAAGTCCCACCCGGGTCTGTGGGTCATCAGGATCATCAGGGGAAGATCGGTGCAAATCGCCTTGAACCGCTCCAGCAGGGCTTGCGTCGAGGGATCGATCCAATGTGCATCCTCAACACACAGAATAACCGGGCGCACGCTTGCCCGGACCTGCACCGTATGGATCAGGGTTTGGATCGTTATGTCGCGTTGCTCCTGCGGCGACATCTCGAGAACTTCACGAGCCAGTGCGCTGCGCGGCGCGACCAGCGCTGCAAAGACAGGCAGAACCTGTTCCCAGTCCAGACCTTCCCGGCCTTCCAGCAGCTTCCTGACATGCTCCAGAATTTGATTGTCATCAAAATCCGGTTCAACACCTGCATCCTGCGAGATTCGCTGGGTGACCGGATGAAAGGGGCTGCTGGTCAGATAGGGAGAGCAGTTCAGCCTTATCACATCGGCCTGTCCGGTTGCCGTGACATCCGCAAGAAACCCCTCAGTCAGGCGCGATTTTCCTATTCCCGCCTCACCCGACAGCAGAACCACCTCACCATGACCGCTTTGGGCGCGCTGCCACGATTGCAACAGGATACCCTTTTCGTAGTCCCGGCCAATCATGGTACTGTCGGCGTCATCCTTGTACGACGCGCGAAACCGGCTTTCCGCGCTGCGTTCCGATACGACCTTCAACAAGGTCCGAGGGTCTTTGAACCCCTTCAATTGAGTTGATCCAAGGGTCTCGAACTCGAATATCCGGTGCAAGGCGGCTTCGGTTTCTTCCGCAGACAAAACCACCGAGTTCGGCAGGCCGTGTTCCTGTATCCGCGCCGCCAGATTGACCGCCGGCCCGGTCATGGCACCTTCCTCGTACGAGTTTTCGCCGATCGTGTCGCCGACCACGACATCGCCGCTCGCGATACCCAGTCTGACCGACAAACGCTCACCGTCAGGAGTGTTGAGCTCTTCAACCCGGTGGACGCACTCAAGCCCCGCCTTTATTGCGCGAATGGCGTGATCTTCGTAGGCTGTTGGCCAGCCGAAAAACACAAGAAGACCGTCGCCAAGGTATTTCGCAACATAGCCACCATACCTGCTCACTGCCCCCGCGACGGTATCCTGATAGTTCTGTAGCAGATCCCGCATGTCTTCGGGATCAAAACGGTTGGTCAGCTCTGTCGAGCCGACCAGATCCGCAAACAAGACTGTCAGATGACGCCGTTCAGCCGCGGGCGCGATGGGCTTTTTCGTCGGTGCAGCTTCGCCCTGCACGACATCAACGGCGGATGGCCGAGTATTCTCGCGGGTGGGCTCTCCTGCGGCAGGCGCTGATGAAGACAGGTGACTAGAGCCAGCCAAATCCTGAACTGCCGCAAGGATGATCTTTCGGTGACCAAGACTTACCCCAAGCTCTTTCAGGTCGTCGCCTGTCAGCAGTGGCAGAACCCGCGCATCAATGTCGTTTACCGCAAAAACATCTGCGTACTGACCCAGTCCGAGGTCGTTAAGCCACGTGTCCATTTCAACCGACATATTCGGATCATGCTGAGATACGCGTCACTAATCAAGAAAACGCTATTTAAACTGCCGGGCGATCAATGCGCAGCGGACACGGTTTCATGCGCAGCATAGCAATAGATGCCAGTCGCGTAAGACCTTGATACACTGTGGGGAAAGGATGGTGGGTGATGAGAGACTCGAACTCCCGACATCTTCGGTGTAAACGAAGCGCTCTACCAACTGAGCTAATCACCCGTGACGCTGCATGTAGCCAAGCCAGCGGGCGTGCGCAAGAGGGTCTGTGAGATTTTTATTCCGCGATGGGTTGCGGATAGGAAATGCCGCCCCCATCAACGCGTGCCTGGGGTGACCACAGGTTGACGAGGCTGGCCGGGGTGGGTTGCCAGCGCCTGATCTGGATCAGCGGGTGTAAAAGATCAAAGGCGCTTGCAAGCGCCCTATGGCCTCCGATATGCCCGAAGAGACTGCAACTTTCCGGTCGGGAGCACACATGATCCTACCCTTCGCCTGCCGTATCTGGATGGTGGCACTGGTCCTTGGCGCATTTGTGCTGGCTCCGGTCCGGGCCGGGGCAGAAGGGGTTTTGGTTTTTGCCGCAGCCAGCCTCAAGACCGCTTTGGACGAAATCGCGACGGAATACACAGAGCGGACGGGTCACGATGTCACCGTGTCCTACGCAGCGTCTTCAGTGCTGGCGCGTCAGATTCAGCAGGGTGCGCCTGCGGACATTTTCTTCTCTGCCAATGCCGACTGGATGGATTATCTGGAACAGCAGGGTTTGTTGCGGCCAGGGACACGGTCGGATTTGCTGGGCAACAGTCTGGTTCTGATCGGCGCTGCGGGGCGTCCTGTTCTGGGTGACATTCGGGTGGTTCATGACCTCAGGGCCGAGCTGGGCGAAGGCTTTCTGGCCATGGCGCTGGTCGATGCGGTGCCCGCCGGTATCTACGGCAAGGCGGCTTTGCAGGGGCTGAACCAGTGGGAGGCGGTGCAGGACCGAGTGGCACAAACCGACAATGTGCGCGCTGCGCTGGCCCTTGTGGCAACGGGTGCCGCGCCTCTGGGGATCGTTTATCGATCGGATGCGCAGGCGGAACAGCGGGTCAGTGTTGTGGCCAGTTTTCCCACCGACCTGCACCCTCCGATCATCTATCCGGCGGCGATGACAGGTAATGCCACAGGTGCGGCGCGGGCTTTTCTGGATCATCTGCACGGCGATGCGGCTTTGGCAATTTTTCAGGAGCAGGGATTTTCCCTGCCGGGCGGGTGATCGAGTTGGAGTGGTTGGGCCCCGCTGAAGCTGAAGCGCTGAAGCTGTCGCTGCGCGTGTCGTTCTGGGCGACGCTGGCCACTTTGCCGTTCGGCATTTTTGTTGCCTACATTCTGGCCCGCTGGCGGTTCCCCGGGCGGCAGGTTCTGAATGGTCTGGTGCATTTGCCTTTGATCCTGCCGCCGGTAGTGACGGGGTATCTGCTGTTGCTGACTTTCGGCATTCAGGGGCCGTTGGGGCGGTTTTTGGCCGAGTTCGGCATTGTGGTCGCCTTTCGCTGGACTGGGGCCGCGCTGGCCGCAGGTATCATGGCGTTTCCGCTGATGGTCCGGGCGATACGTCTGTCGATCGAGGCGGTTGACCCGAAGCTGGAACAGGCTGGGGCGACGCTGGGGGCGTCGCGGCCTATGGTGTTTCTGACCGTAACCTTGCCGATGATCCTGCCCGGTGTCATCGCCGGGGCCATTCTGGCCTTTGCCAAGGCCATGGGTGAGTTTGGGGCCACGATTACATTCGTGTCGAATATTCCGGGACAGACGCAGACATTGCCATCGGCTGTTTACGCCTTTTTGCAGGTACCGGGGGGCGAGGCTGCTGCAACAAGGCTGGTCCTGATCTCGATCGTCATCGCCATGGGCGCGTTGCTGCTGTCGGAATATGTGGGACGGCGCGCCGCCGCGCGGGTGGCCGGATCATGAGCTTGTCTGTTCGTTTGCACCATCAACTGCCGGGGATCGATCTGGAGGTCAGTTTTGACGCCCCATCCGGTGTGACCGTGCTGTTCGGGCGTTCCGGGTCGGGCAAGACCACGATTGTCAACGCGGTGGCCGGATTGCTGCGGCCGCGCGCGGGCAGGGTGGCCGTGGATGACTGGGTGTTGTTTGACACCGATAGGGGGCATTGGCTGCCGCCGCACCGGAGGCGGTTGGGCTATATTTTTCAGGAGGGGCGGTTGTTCCCGCATCTGACCGTGCGCCAGAACCTTGCCTATGGCCGGTGGTTCGCCCCTAAAAGCGCGCGGCGGGAAGACCCGGAAAAGGTCATCGAGATGCTGGGGATCGGCCACCTTCTGAACCGCCGTCCAGCCGGGTTGTCAGGGGGCGAAAAACAGCGAGTGTCGATAGGCAGGGCGTTGCTGGCCAGCCCGCGACTAATCCTTGCAGATGAACCGCTTGCGGCGCTGGACGAGGCCCGCAAGGCGGAGATCCTGCCCTATTTCGAGCGTCTCAGGGATGAGGTGTCTGTCCCGATCCTGTATGTGACCCACTCGGCCGACGAGGTGGCCCGTCTGGCCACATCGGTTGTCGCTTTGCAGGATGGCAGGGTCGTCCGCCACGGCCCCGCGTCCGAGGTTCTGTCTGACCCGACTGTGGCACCGGCAGGTGTGCGCGCAATCGGTGCCGTGCTGGAGGTGCAGGTGCTGAAGCACCACACCGACGGGTTGACCGAGCTGAACGCAAATGGCGCGCGTCTGTTTCTGCCACGTATCGGGCAGGAGGTCGGCACGCATCTGCGAATTCGCATTCCGGCGCAGGAGGTGATCCTGTCCGTCCAAAAGCCCGAGGGTCTGTCGGCATTGAACGTGCTCAGCGGGACGGTCGACTCGATTCGGTCGGGCGAAGGTCCCGGTGCGATCGTGTCGGTCAGGACACCGGCGGGGACTGTTCTGGCGCGGGTCACGCGCCGGTCGGTTGCGGCGTTGAACTTGCAGCCGGGCAGCACATGCCATGCCGTGATCAAGACGGTTGCGCTGGCCCCGCAGAATGTCGGTGGCCGCATCGGTACCGGCACCTGACCTCAGGCAAGTGCGCGGGCTTCGTGTTCCAGCAGGATAAGGCGTGCGGCGCGTCCAAACCCCTGATTTCCAGAGCGGGGACGGTCGGGAAATATTGCGGCCAGTTCCTGAAGCGCGTCGGATGAAAGTGTATGTAGCGCCTCTTCCCCCAGAAACAGGCTTTCTGCTTGTGCTCCATCCGCCGAAAGGATTTCGTGCCGATCCAGCAGGATGTGCAAATACTCGACCGTTTCAACCGAGGTATCGAGCCCTATTCCATGCCATCGGCACAGGTGCTTGGCGGCAACCAGCGCTTCGGCGGTTCCGAAAAGCAGCTCAACCCAGGGGCCCTTCACCAGAATACGGTGCTGCTGAGACACCAGCAGGTCTCGCGCGGGGGTGTTAGGCCCCAGACTGCCTGCCGAGATGCGAACGGGCCGTATCGCAGGTTCGGTGCGCAATCGGTCGGGCGGGATCGTGCTGCTTTCGATCCAACGAACAGGTTGCAACCCGTGATCGGCTGTCGCCACCTTGTCCCCGACGTTCAGGGACTCGATGGCACGGGGACCGTCCTCAGCCTCGATCAGGGTTCCAGCTGCGAAACAGACGCCTTCGATCCTTATGACCACTTCGACCGGATCCGGAGAGCCGGTAAACGGAAGTGTGACAGGACCGGTTTGCGTTGTCCCTGAGACGCTGATGAAGAAGGAGTCAAAGACAACTTCACCATTGTCGAGGCTGTCGAAATACGTCGGATCGACCGTATAGGTCCACTCTCCGGTATTTGGGTCTATCGTCGCGGTGCCGTTGGCAGGAGGTGTCGCAATCGTCCAGGTTTGGGTCAGCGGCGTGAAGTTTCCGTTGTTCAGGGTGGGTTGCCCCATCGCCACATTGGGTGGGGACCCGGTCACGTCGCCGGTCAATTCACCAGTGATCGGAACTGAAACCAACTAGACCTCGCCTTGTTGCAACACCCGCTCAAATTCCTTTTTTCGGTACAGGCGCATATGAACCTCGCCTGCTTCGTCCCGCGTCCATTCGACAATCCGGTTGCGTGTCATGTCGCTGTCCATTCGGTTGGTGCGCACGCGCGGATGCGGGATCTCTTGCTTGAGGATATCAACAATCTGACTGGTCTGTCCAAACGGCGCGACAAGGTCGATGATCCAAAAGGATGACCCGCTGGTAAAATCCTTGTCCGTCAGAAAGGTTTCTTTCACCGCATAGCGATACTCGGCCTCGGGGCTGAGACCGGCAAAAGTGACAAATCCGCGGGGAAAGCCATTCTGTCTGAAGATCTGGTATTGGCCCAGACGAAACGGGGTTTCGAACGCATAAAGAACCTGCGCAAGGTTACGTTTCTGGTGCGTTTTCGTAAGCCCCGCGAGATAGAACATCGCACCCAGATCCGCATATTTCTCAGGCGGGAAATCGAACCAGTCTTTTGGAAAGCTCTTGGTCAACGGAATTGCCGATAGTTTGATGTGTTATAAATGCTTTCGGGTAGTGTACTCGTTTCCGGCGATATGAATAGTGGGAATTCCCCAAATAACTGTGTCCGCGTAGCTGGTGTGCCCCACTTTACTCGTAGGGTGTCGTGGTTATGCTATCGGTATTGGTGCCATTGTTTTGGGATATCTGGATCATGCGTTTTCTCAAGCCATTCATCGCTGCCACATTTATTTTAGCGCCTGCGGTGGCCGGGGCCGTTGGGTTCGGCCTGTCAGTCCGGCCGCAGTTCCGTACCGAGATCACGCCCTTGCCGAACGGCGTTTACGAGGTGAAGGCTGTCGGATCATCCGCGCCTGTCAATTATTGGTGCGGGATCGGAGATTATGCCATTCGCACACTTGGCGTTCCGAACTCGCAGAGGATCTATATCTGGCGGGCGTATGAACCCGGCGTGCGAACAGTGCAGTTCTCCATGACCCCGCCGCCGGGGGCCGATACGAAACCCGGCTATTCGATCACGGTCAAGAAAGTCGGGGCAAACATGTCGGCGGTGTCGGCACAGAACTACTGCTACGACAATTTCATCACGGACCCGTTCTAATCGTCAGACCCATTTTGCCATCGGCGGCAAGCTCATCAGAACGGCATCCGGGTCATGCCCGGTTTCCAGACCGAATTTTGTGCCCCGGTCATAGACAAGGTTGTATTCCGCATAAAGGCCGCGATGCACCAGTTGGGTGGTCTTGTCCGCCTCTGAGAAGTTCTGAACGCGGCGCTTTTCAACCAAGGGCAGGAAGGCGGGCAGAAAGGCTCTGCCAATATCCTGTGTCAGGGCGAAATCCGCCTGCCAGTCACCGGTGCAATAGTCGTCCATGAAGATCCCGCCGACGCCGCGCGCGCGTTTGCGGTGAGGGATGTAGAAATATTCGTCGGCCCAGTCCTTGAGGCGCGGGTAATGGGCGGGTCCGTGCGGGTCCAGATGCGCCTTTTGCGTGGCGTGGAAATGCGCGGTGTCCTCGCGATACTCGATGCAGGGGTTGAGGTCCGAGCCGCCACCGAACCACCAGGCATGGGGTGTCCAAAACATGCGTGTGTTCATGTGAACCGCCGGGGTATGGGGGTTCTGCATATGGGCCACAAGGCTGATCCCCGACGCCCAGAAGCGCGGGTCTTCGGTCATTCCGGGGATGCCTTTGCGCGCCGCCATTGCCTGTTGCGCACGTTCGCCCAGCGTGCCGTAGACGGTCGAGACATTGACACCTACTTTTTCAAACACTCGCCCGCCGCGCATGACCGACATCAACCCGCCGCCCGCGTCTGACCCATCGTCCGACTGGCGTTTGGTTTCCTTGACCTCGAACCGCCCGGGTGCGGCATCGGCAAACGGCCCGTTGGTGTGGCTGTCTTCGAGGGCTTCGAACGCTGCAACGATGTCATCGCGCAATTGGCGAAACCAGGCGGAGGCGGTAGATTTTTCTGTTTTGAACATGGGTCTTAATGTGCAGGGGCCGCGACCGGGTCAAGCAGGGTACGGCCACCGTCGATTGTCAGGATCTGCCCGGTGACGAAACCGGCGGCATCAGACGCAAGATATTGCGCGGTTTCCGTCAGTTCCGTGGCCGAGGCGATACGGGCCAGGGGTGTGTGCTTTTCGATATCGACGCGGTAATCGCGATTGTCCTTGAGGGTCGATTGCAGTGATGCGCTCATGACCGAACCCAGCGCAATCGAGTTGACGCGGATCCGCTTCGGAGCCAGCGCGACCGCAAGAGATCGGGTCAACTGGTCCAGTGCTGCGGTCGAGACGGAATAGGCCATCAGATCGGGGTGGGTCCGTCGGGCCGCGATCGAGGACAGGTTGATGATCGTCCCTGCCGGGTTTTCGAGATCGCCGTCGGCCTGCTTGATCATGCGCTTTGCAACCAGTTGGCTGAGCCGCAAGGCGGGCATCAGGTTCTGGTTCAGCAGGGTGCGCATCGAATCGTCATCCGGATCCAGCGGATCAGACGGGATCACTTGCCGTGCACCGTTGACCAGAATATCCACCTGGTCGAACGCATCCAGCGTCGCAGATAACAGGTTGGCAATGGTCAGCTTTTCGCGCAGATCGCCCGCAAAATATCGGATATTGCTGTCTTCGGCTTGTTCTCCAAGTTCGTCGATCAGGCGTTTTTCGTCTATGTCGGCAAACATGACATTTGCGCCCGCATCCGCGAAATGCCGCCCGATGGCCAGGCCGATGCCACTTGCCCCGCCCGTTACGATTGCTGTCTTGCCAGCGATGGAAAAGGACATCCGAATCCTCCTGAATTGGGGCGCAGGTTAACGGGCCTTAACGCCGAGGGCGAGAGGCCTGGAATACCTTGAACCGGTTGTCGCCGGCAATTTCACCGACCTGAGCGAAATGTTCGTTCAGTGTAGCTTCGTAGGGAAGGTGCCGGTTGGCGACCATCCAAAGGGTTCCGTTGCGTGTCAGATTGCGGGCGGCGGAGGTTATAAACCCTTGCCCCAAGGCGGGATCCGCGCTGCGTGAGGTGTGAAATGGCGGGTTCATCACAACGGTGTCGATAGGCTCCGGCGCGGTCCAGGATACGGCATCGCTCCAGTGAAAATGCGCCTGGGATTGGGTGACATTAAGCCGCGCGCAGGTCAGCGCCGCATGGTCCGCTTCGACCAGATGCAGCGAGGTTACCCCACCGCGTTTCAGGATCTCCGCAGACAGATATCCCCATCCCGCCCCCAGATCCGCCGCGCGGGGGCCAAGCCGGTCAGGCAAGGTCTTCAGTAACAGGGCCGAGGCAGGATCAACTCCGTCCGCTGAAAACACACCCGGTGCCGTGTAGTATCCGCCAACCATCTGCTGTTTCTGCGCGGCCCAGTCCACAAAGGCCAGATCATCGGCCTGAAACCAGAAAATCTTACCATGTGCTTTGGAAATCGGTCCCTCGACCGGAACCCGCTTGCGCACATCCTTCAATATGCTGTCCACACCATCGGTCTTGGCACCGTCGATGACAACCAGGCCGCTCGCCCGCGCACAGGCCTGTTGAATGAGCGACCGTGCCAGTGCTTTGGTGCGGGGCAGAAAGACAATTGCGTCCTGACAGGGGCCATCTGCGTCGGGCACCGTTTCAAAACCCTGCGCGGCGAAATGGTCGTGAAAGGGTTTGAAGGGCTGCACAATCTGCGCACCTTCCCCCAGAGCAGACAGATCATGATCCGGCGTGGGGCAGATCACACTAAGAGGGGGGGACAGCGTCAGGCCGTTTTGCAAGGCAAGTTCCAGACGAGGGGACATGGGCAATTCCGGCTGAGTGAAGGGAAAACGTCAGGCCAAAGGCCTTACTCTTCGCGTTCCATTGTGCATTGCAAAGGGTGCTGGTGCCTGCGGGCAAAATCCATCACCTGACCAACTTTGGTCTCGGCAATCTCGTGGCTGAAAACCCCGACAACGGCTACACCTTTCTTGTGAACGGTCAGCATGATCTCGAACGCCTGTGCATGGGTCATGCCGAAGAAGCGTTCAAGTACATGCACCACAAACTCCATCGGTGTATAGTCGTCGTTCAGCAACAGGACCTTGTATAAAGGCGGACGCTTGGTTTTTGGGCGTGTCTGTACCAGGACGGACGCGTCACTGTCGTCGTCCGGCTTGTCAGACATCATCCAGGTCATTTCAAGCATCGTGTGCAACTGTCCGATTCAGGCTTGGGGTTTATCTTGGCGCTTATATAACGTGTGCATGGCCGGTGAAAAGAGCAAGCGGACGTAAACAGGATGACGACCAAGCTGACGACAATCGGGTTCGATGCGGACGATACCCTTTGGCATAACGAACGGTTTTTTCAGCTGACGCAGGCTCGTTTTGCTGAACTCTTGGCCGATCATGCCAATCGTGATCACCTGATGGAGCGACTTCTTGCTGCTGAAAAACGCAACATTCAGCGCTATGGGTATGGCATCAAGGGGTTTGTCTTGTCGATGATCGAAACTGCGATCGAAGTTACCGAAAGCCTCGTTCCTGCGTCGGTCATCCGGCAGCTGATCGAAGCAGGGCAAGAAATGTTGGCCCATCCGATCGAGCTGTTGCCCCATGCCCGCGAGGCCGTCGAAGGTGTTGCCGATGCGTACCGGGTCATTCTGATCACCAAGGGCGACCTGATCGATCAGGAACGCAAACTGGCCCAGTCCGGGCTGGGCGATCTGTTCGATGGTGTCGAAATCGTATCCGAAAAGACCCCCGAAACCTATCGGTTCGTATTCGACCGTCACGGTGATGGCCCGACTGCCGCGATGATGATCGGCAATTCCATGCGCTCGGATGTCGTGGCCCCCATTCAGGCCGGGTGCTGGGGTGTCTATGTGCCCCACGGTCTGGTTTGGGAGGTGGAACATGCCGAAGCCCCTGTCGACAGCCCCCGATTCCGCGAGTTGAGAGATTTGGGCGATCTGGCCGATCTGCTGCGCGACCTGAAGTGATGTTGCCTTTTCGCCTCAGTTTCGCATAAACCCAGCCGCATCCTGACGAAGCTTCGCTTTTATCGCGCATCTGGTGGTCTTGATGGCTGTATCCGCAAGATATAGCCTCTGCCGGGACATGAAACGAAACCGCGAAAACCTCAGCTTTCGGTTTATTTCATTGGGTCGCTGTGATAGCCTTGGGGATAATAAAACAAACATTGCTGACCGGGAAAACCCGGCGGCGCGAGGCAGACAGAGGCAAAGATCGTGCAGATTCGGCGGACAGTTCCGGCCCGAATGGGCTTTTTCCTTATAGCGTTGCTATGTGTGCTGGCGTTTGCGCCGCTCAGGTCCATGGCGGCGCCTTATGCAGCTATGGTGATCGACGCCCGAACTGGCGAGGAGCTGCATTCACGCAATGCGGATGCGCGCTTGCACCCGGCCTCGCTGACCAAGATGATGACGCTGTATATCGCGTTTGAGGCGGTGCGAAACGGCGAGATCACGCTGGATACACCCGTTCGGATTACCCAGAAGGCAGCGGCCGAGCCCCCGTCGAAGTTGGGCCTGCGCGCGGGCCAGACGATTGCGTTCCGCTATCTGATCCGTGCTGCTGCGGTAAAATCGGCCAATGACGCGGCTACGGCGATCGGCATTGCCATCAGTGGCTCGGAAGCGGCCTTTGCCCGCCGCATGACCCGAACCGCCAAAGCGATGGGCATGAGCCGCACAACTTTCAAGAATGCGCATGGTCTGACTGAGGCAGGGCACCTGTCCAGCGCGCGCGACATGACCACGCTGGGACGGCATCTGCTGTACGATTACCCGCAGTATTATAACCTGTTCTCGCGCCAATCGACGGATGCCGGTATCAAGACTGTTCCCAACACCAACCGCCGCCTGCTGGCAGCCTATAAGGGTGCGGACGGAATAAAGACCGGATACACACGTGCGGCGGGGTTCAACCTGGTGGCGTCGGCCAAACGCAAGGATGAGCGTATCATCGCAACTGTCTTTGGCGGAAAATCCGGAGAGTCGCGGAACGCCAAGGTTGCGGAACTGCTGGATCTGGGGTTTCGCCTTGCCCCGTCGCGCGCACCCATTCGCAAGCCTGAGCGCCCGGTTTATGCGGGCAATGCCGGGTTGGGGGGCGATACCCAGGTCGCAGCGCTGAGCGGCGCACCGAAATCCAGCCTGCGCCCGCTTGGGCGCCCCAGCGCCGCGACACAGGTTGCAAGTGCGGTTGCGGCATCGGCAGACCAGAACAGCGACCGTATCAGCAGCGGCATTGCCGCAGCGATTGCCGAAGCGGATATAACCCCAGCCGCCCCACCAGTTGAAACATCCGATACCCGACCGGCGCTGCGCCCGGACAATCTGGTGCTGGCCTCGACCGAGCCCGTCAGCCAGCCAGAGCCCGAGCAGGAAGTGGTTACCCGCCTGTCTTCGTCCGGTGGGCATCTGTGGGGGGTCAATGTGGGCCGCTACACCACACGATACGAGGCCGAGAAGGTTCTGCTGAAAACGGCGCTGTCGGAGATGACCACGCTGGATGGCAGTCTGCGCAAGGTCAGTCAGAGCTCGCGCGGCTTTGACGCGACATTCCAAGGCATGACGCGGGAACAGGCCGATCTGGCGTGTCGCCGCCTGCAAGCCCGCAATGTCACCTGTTTCATGATCGGGCCATCATAAGGTCCGGCATATTCTCTCCTGTTGGGTCTGGGCTGCGGTCATCCGCAGCCTTTTTTTAATCGAAGACGTGACCGTGCTGATATTGCTCGTCCTGTCCCGCGGCGGCGGTCAGGGCGGCGACATTGTCCTTGGTGAAGAACCCGTCATACTTGTGACACCGCTCGATATATTCGGTGATCAGCAGCGTGTTCTTCGAGTGTTTTGAGAAGATCTGCTTCAGGTTCGGGTCGTCTTTGCATTCGCCCACTACATGCGCCAGGAACGGCACGCCCTTGTCCTTCAGCGTGTTCACGACAAAGTCGACATTCTTTTCCCCGGCGCCATGATCGCCATCCTTGATCTCGACTGCCATGTGATGCAGGCGACGGCCAAAATTGCGCACAAAATCTTCGGTCGGCATCGGCAGCTTGGCGAATGAGTTGACGAAGGACGGCGTGTTATTGGCCGTGAAAACCTTGGCCGGGGATTTCTTGTCATCATCCACATTGGCGTTGCGGTTCACGTTGGTTGATGAGTTCATGTCGAAGATGTTGTAGGCCCCCCAGAAATAGTAGGGCACCGTGGTCAGGAATTCGAGGATCGCATCCTCGCGCTCACCCGCCAGCACGCGCGTCGCCAGATGATCAATGCCCAGCATCAAAGGCGCGATTTTGCTGTCCGATCCGAAAGCGGCGGCCTGATCCAGCCGGGCTTGTTCCGCGTCACTCAGCAACACGCGATCACCAAGGCCCAGGCTGTCTGTGTCGTTGAAATCATGTGTCGAATATCCGACCCGGTTACAGGTGAAATCCGAAGGGGTCGTGAACCGGAAGCCGTCCAATGTGTAGAACGGGTTTTCGGTGTCTCCGGCATATTCGAAGCGGATGTTCTGATCCTCAAGCGTCCCGGTCAGCGCCTTCAGATCACAGGCCGCGAAAACCTCGCCAACATACCGCGTTTGGGGTGTGTTGCGGGCCAGCGGGTACATGCGATTGATGCGGGGAATAAAGTCTTCGAAACCCGGGCTGTGCGGGGCCATCACGATCAGCGCGGGATAGTCGGGATGCGAATGCAGGATCGAGAATTTGTGGGTCTGCCCCAGATAGCTGGCGGTGTGGCGATAGGGTGTCATGACGTAAAGCTCGACGAGGGTATCGAACAGCGCGTCGGTTTCGATCTGCATACAGATTGCGCGCATTGGCCCGACCTGATCGGCGATGCCCGAACTTGTCCGGCGCTCGTAGATTTTCGGAAGGTATTGCGCAAAGAAGTCCGAGTTCTTCTTGTCGCCCCGGGGTTGATAGGACATCAGATCAAAGGACATTCGACTACCTCCTTGCGCGGAACCCCGACCGGGGCGAGCTATCGTTTGAAATTGTAGGTTTTAGAACATGTGCTTGCCCGTCATGCTAGGCGCTGAGAGCTGTACGGGCAACAGTCGTGAAATTGGGTTGCCGACGTTAACGCATGATGTTCAGCGGGTGAATTTCGTGACCTCGACACCGCCCCCGATCAGGTTGTCGCGAACCGAGCGAGCGATTTGAACCGCGGTCGGGCCGTCTCCATGAAGGCAGATCGTGTCGATGGATGTTTCCAGCCGCTTGCCGCTTTCGGTGATGATCGCACCTTCGCGGACCATGTTCAGGATGCGCGGGCCTGCGACCTCGGCATCGTGGATGACGGCGCCGGGCAGGCTGCGGTCAACCAGTGTTCCGTCGTCATTATATGCACGGTCGGCAAAAATCTCGCCCACCCAGCTGCACCCGAGCTCACGCACGGCCTCTTCCTGTTTTGTCGCGGCCAGCACCATGACGATGATATCGGGATCAACATCCAATGCGCCCTGATAACAGGCGCGCGCCATATCGATATCGGCTGAACACATATTGGCCAGCGCCCCGTGCAGTTTCAGGTGCCGTACTTTGGTGCCAACCGCGTTGGCCATGCCGATTGCGGCCCCCAACTGATACCGGACCAGATTGCGGAGGTTGTCATGGGGCAGCTTCATGTTCCGCCGACCAAATCCCTGCAGATCGGGAAAGCCGGGATGCGCGCCGATGCCGACGTCGTTTTCGGCCGCCAGTTTCATCGTTGATGCCATCACATCCGGATCACCGGCATGAAACCCACAGGCGATGTTGGCCGAGGTGATGATTTTCAAAAGGCTTTTGTCATCGCCCATTTTCCAGGGGCCAAAGCTTTCCCCCATATCGGCATTCAGATCGACGCTTGGCATTGGCACATCTCCTTAGTCGGTGGCAGAGATCACTCCGCCGATCAATTGGTAGGACAACAGGTCCGGTATGTCATGGGGATCACGCACCAGCGCCTCGACTTTTGAGGGCAGGCGCGCAAGGTCTGACAGGAACGTTTTATGCATTTCTTCTGCCTGTTCCATGCTGACAAATTCGAACCGGATGTCGCCGCCTGCGGGTGTCTGTGCCGCGCGGGGCATATCGCATGGCAGAACGGTCGCGATACGAGGGTACCCGCCCGTGGTCTGACATTCCGGCAACAGGATGAACGGGTCGCCAGTACCGGTCATCTGGATATCGCCGGGGGTGATCACCTCGGACAGGATATTCAGCTGGCCTGAGGCAGCAAAGCCGTCGCCGTCGCTGTCCAGCTGCATGCCCATCCGGTTGGCGCGTGCGCCGCGCCGGAAATTGGTTTGGGCAAACCGTTCAAGTGTTGCGCCATCAAACAAAGGGGTCTGAAAGCTGGCAATCACATGCAGCACCCCGCCCGAAAACCGCTCGGCAGCAGCCAGTTTCATCCCGCTGTTGCCTGCATCCGGTCCACAGGTCAGCCTGTCACCCTGCTGTAGCGCCCGGCCTATCCGCGCTGTCAGATGGGTTGAGCGGGACCCCAGAAAAACCTCGGCATCGATACCTCCGCCCACATGCAGATAGCCATAGTTTCCAGCCAGCGTCGCCCCGATGACCAGCCTTTGCCCGGCGATCAGTTGGTGCGACGCGTTCCAGGCCACAGGGCTGCCATCAATGCTGGCCTGCATCCGCGCGCCAGTCAGGGCGATGCGCATGTTATGCGTCGCCTCGAACTCGCCTCCCATCCCGGCCATTTCCAGCGCCGCAAGTTTTGGGCTTTGATCCAGCAACGCCGCCCCTTCGTGCAAGGCCAGAATGTCCGCCGCCCCCGACCGGGACAGCCCCTGATCCAGATAGCCTGTGCGCCCCTGATCCTGAATGGTGCAGGCCGGGCCAATCCGGTGGACGATCAGGCTCATGGTGCAATCTCCTCACAGGTTGCGCCGCCTGTGCCGTCCTCGTTGTTGGCCTTGATGTGTTCCAGAACGTCGCGGGAAACGGGCTTGAACAACAGCTCATCGCCGGGTCTAAGGGTAAAGGCCTCGGCCC